>JASLAV010001192.1 GCA_030146905.1 Lentzea sp.
GTCAGCCGGGTCGTCTCGTTGAACCGGCCCTGCCGCTTGTAGTTGCGGTAGCCGAAGTCGTGCCGGTGGCAGGCGGGCAGGAACTTGTACCCGAACGGGTTGTCCGGCGACCACGAGCAGCCGTCCGACGACCAGTCGAGCTGGTCGCTGTAGGGCCGCTGGGTGCGGATGGAGCTGAACGAGGCCAGGGACTTGGTGAAGAGGTAGTCGTCGGTCACCGCCGGAGCGTTGATGGCGGCCTGGCCGACACCGGCGCCGGTCAGCAGGGCGAGCGAGGCGACCACGACGGCGAAAGCGTTGCGCAGGGATTTCGCGAGCACTGTTATTTCCCCTCGGTATTCGGGCTTGAGGGGGTTTTACCGGTCGGAGATCAACGCGCAACAGCCCCGATCGGCTCATACCGCGTCAACGACGGGTGAACGTTGCCCCACCGGCGACCACGGCCGCCGATCGCACCGCCTGACCGCGCAGTGCCTGCCTGCGACACATCGACGCTCACGGCACCGCCCAGCGGACCGTGGCCGAGCCGCTGCTGGGCTGTCCGGAGGTAAACCGACTGGGTGATCCCGCCCATTCCGATCACGCCGAACCACCCACCGCACTGCCCCCGGCGGATCAACACCGGCAGGTCCGCCGGGACGAGCGCCGGCACCGCCACCGGTTCGGCGTCGACGGCCGGCACTTCGCGCAGGCGCACCCGGCGTCCCGTGCGGTTGCCGCCGATCACGCCGCACGCCTGCGGTAGTACTCCGACACCCACGGCCCGGCCAGCCCCGCCGCCATCACGTACCCGAACGCCACCAACCCCACGACCGGCCCCACCGCCGCGGCCACCGGCGGCACCACCAGGCTCTCGGCGACGAACACCAGCGCCCAGAACGCCAACCGCTTCACCCCCGACCGCGCCGGGTGCCCGCCGACCGAGCGGTCGTACCGGTAGCCCGCGCGCAGTGCCACCAGCGCGCCGATCAACGCGATCACGCCGCCACCGCCCGCGCGTGGCGGCAGGCGGTCGGGCAAACGTTTGCGCCTGGCTTGACGAGGCCTTCGACCCGCACCGGCGCGGTCATCTGCCCGGCTCGTCGTGGTCGTCGCCCCGCTCCAGGAACCGCCGGATCGCCGGCTCGTCGGGGAGCTCGTCGTCCTCGCCGGTCTCGACGAGGCGTTCCGCGATGGGCACCGGCTCGCCGACCCAGGCGGGCTGGAAGTCGTCGCCGGGCAGCAGCCGGTGGCGGCGCGCGAACTCCTCGGCGGCCTCGCGGATGGACTCGCGCAAGGTGCCGATGACCACCGTCTCGGCGGTGTAGGTCAGCTCCACGAGCAGCGCGCGCATCCGGTCGAGCTGGTCGTCCTGGTCCGCGTTGTCCGCCAGCTGCGGCCACAGCCGGCGTTCGAACACCTCCACGAAGTCGGCCGCGATGCCGTCGGTGGCCGTGCGCAGGTCGGCGAACTTGTCCAGCACGTCGTCGCTGGGAACGGACAGCGCGGCGAGCCGGTTGCCCGCCTCCAGCGCCCAGCGCCGCACGTGCGGCCAGCCGCGGCGCCAGCGGACCAGGCCGAGCTGCACGGCGCGGCGCAGGACGCGCGGCCGGACGTCGCCCAGCGGCACCAGGCGGCTGATGTCGCGGACCTTGATCCGGACCCAGTCGTCCGGGCCTTCCGCCTCGCCGACGCCCAGCACCGCCGCGACGCTCGCGCCCTTCTCGCGCGCCTTCACCAGTTCGGCGATGGCGGGCAGCGAGAAGCCGCGGGACTGCAGGCGTTGGACGAGGGCGAGGCGTTCCAGGTGGGAGGCGTCGTAGTAGGCGACGCGGCCCTGCCGCCGGGGCGGGTGCAGCACGCCCTTGGTCTGGTACATGCGGATGGTGCTGCCGGGCAGGCCCACCCGGACCGCCAGCTCGTCGACCGTCAACTGCTCCACGGCACGATCTTGGAGCGCCACGTTCGTGTAGTCAAGACTGTTCGAGTTATTACTCGAACAGTCACAGGTGCAGCAGCATCCGCGAGTTGCCCAGGGTGTTCGGCTTCACGTACGAGAGGTCGAGGAACTCCGCGACGCCCTCGTCGGCCGACCGCATGATCTCCTCGTACACCTCGGGGGAGACGGGGGTGCCGTCGATCTCCACGAACCCGTGCTTGCCGAAGAACTCGGTCTCGAACGTCAACACGAACAACCGCTCCAACTGCAGCTCGCGAGCGGTCTCGATCAGCCGGCGCACGATCCGGTGCCCGATGCCCCGCCCCGACGCGTGCGGCCACACCGCCACCGTGCGGATCTCGGCCAGGTCCTCCCACAGCACGTGCAGCGCACCGCACCCGAGGACCACGCCGTCCTCTTCGGCGACCCAGAACTCCTGGACGTCCTCGAACAGCGTGACGAGCGGCTTGGCCAGCAGCACCTTGCCGGCGTAGGCGTCGATGAGGGCCTTCATCGCCCGAACGTCGCCGGTGCGGGCGCGACGCACGTTGATCGAGTCGTTCACGGTGCAAACGTAACCCTCGGTCGCGGGGAGGCCTTACTCGGCAGTCGACATGGTGAACACGTCCCATCCAGCCCGTCAAAGTCGTCTTCGTGCGGTTACTTGCACGGAACGGGTCATGACTTCGCTGTCGGAGGTGTCGGATGCTCCGGAGCTTCAGGATGGGCAACCA
Source organism: Lentzea sp. (assembly GCA_030146905.1). Next base: position 2,653 of record JASLAV010001192.1, read on the forward strand.
CCGGTCGTTTCGCGACGAGCAGGAGTTGCTGCTCCTGCCGGTGTACGCCAAGGACCGCGAGGTGCTGCCCGTCGCGGCGATCTACAGCGCCAACGCCTCCGGCAAGTCCAACCTGCTGGACGGCCTGAAGTTCATGGCCGACGCGGTGCGCGACTCGTTCGCCCGGTGGCTTCCGGACGGCGGTATCCCACGTCGACCGTTCAAGCTCGACCCCGTCGCCAGGGAGCGGCCCTCGATCTTCGTCGCGGAGATCGTGCAGGACGGGGTGCGCTACACCTACGGCTTCGAGGTCGATGACGAGCGCGTGTTGTCGGAGTGGCTGTACAGCTATCCGGAGAAGCGCAAACGCGTTCTGTTCGACCGGTCTGGTGATGAGATCAAGTTCGGTAGAGCGGTCGCTGAGGGCGCGAGCAGGGTAGAAGTCCTGGAAGAACTCCTCCGGTCCAACTCCTTGTTCCTCAGCC
>JASLAV010001205.1 GCA_030146905.1 Lentzea sp.
CATGACGCACACCACCACGCACACGGTCATGATCGGGGCTCCCGCCAAGGTGGTGTACGACCTGGTCGCGGACGTGACGACCTGGCCGTACATCTTCGGACCCACGGTGCACGCCGAGGTGTTCGAACGGGACGGCTCGACCGAGCGGTTGCGGTTGCACGCGTTCGCCAACGGTGACGTGCGCACGTGGACGTCTCGTCGCGAGCTCGACCCGGCGAACCTGCACATCTCCTTCGAGCAGGAGCGCTCGGCGGCGCCGGTGAAGACCATGGGCGGGGAGTGGCGGATCGTCCCGATCGCCGATTCGGCGACCAGGGTCGATCTGCTGCACCACTTCACCGCGGCGCAGCCGGAGGCGGTCGATCTCATCCTGAACGCCGTCAACAACAACAGCGACGCCGAGCTCGCCGCGCTCAAGCGGGCGGCCGAGTACGGCGACGACTACGACAAGCTGGTGCTGTCGTTCTCCGACAGCATCACGATCCACGCGAGTCGCAAGGACGTCTACGAGTTCCTCTACCGGTCGGACCTGTGGCCGGAGCGCCTGCCGCACGTGGCGCGACTGGACCTGGAGGAAGCCGTCACCGGGGTGCAGTCCATGGAGATGGACACCCGCAGCCCGGACGGGTCGATCCACACCACCCACTCGGTGCGGGTCTGCACCCCGTACGAAGGCATCGTCTACAAGCAGACGCACACGCCGGCGATCATGGCGGCGCACGTCGGCAGGTGGACGTTCCGGGACATCGGCGACGGCGTCGAGGCCGGAATCGAGGCGACCTCGCACCACACGGTCGTCATCCGGCCGGAGGTCGTCCCCGACGTGCTGGGGGCGGACGGGACGGTCGAGCGCGCTCGCGAGCTCATCCGCCACGCGCTGGGCACCAACAGCCTCACGACGCTCCGGCACGCGAAGGAATTCGCGGAGAACGGGTGAGGTGACGTGGTGGGGCTGACCGGCGCGGAGCTGCTGACCGCCGCAGCGCGCGCCGCAAGCCGCAGCGGGCTCTTCGTGGTGTCGATGTATCTCGAGAAGGCCGCGGTCGAGCATCAGCGCAAGGGGTGTCCTTCGGAGGTCGCCCCCTGCGCCTACGAGATCGAGGCCTCCCGAGTACTTCTGTCGGGCTTTTGACCAACGAAGCGCGTGGGGTTCTGGATGAAGCTCTACGACATATCGCTGCGCTGCACCAGCCTGTCCATTTCGGACAGGCTGGTCGCGGCGCGGCGTCTCGACGCGCTCGGTGTCGCGTTCGTCGACGGAGGAAGGCCCGTCCGGTCGTCATACCCGAGAACGTTCTTCGGCAGGGCGGCGGTCGAGCTCCGGTTGCGGACCGCGACCCTCGTCGCGTCCGGCGGTGCGGAGGACCTCACCGCTCTGATCGCCGCGGAGACCCCCGCGGTGGCAGTGGTTGTCAAAGGGCACGGCTTCTCGGTGGTCCGCGAAGCCGTGCGTCAACTCGTGCGCGCCGAAAGACGAGTGATCGTCGAGGTGCGGGACTTCTTCGACGGCTGGCTGGCTGACCCCGAGCGCACGCTCGAGGTCGTGCTGACGGCCGCCGAGGCTGGGTCGGAAACCGTGTTGCTGCACGACACTTCGGGCGAGCTGTGGCCGGACCAGATCGGCGAGATCGTCGAGACGGTCGCGGAAACCGGTGTGCCCGTTGGCTTCGGATGTCACGACGACGGCGGCTCGGCGGCGAAACAGCTGTTCGCGACCGACGCGGGGGCGGGGCTCGTACAGGGGTCCTACGTCGTTGTTCGAGGTGGCCTCGATCGGGCCGTCTCACCATCGGTTCATTCGGCAGAAACAGGTATCGCTCCCGTGCCCTGTCCGAGATTGGAGCAGACCATGTCCGCACAGAAGGCGATTGGAGGTGTCCGATGAGTCGTCGCGCCGTCATCACCGGGGTGGGCGTGGTCGCACCTGGTGGAATCGGAACGAAGGCGTATTGGAAACTGCTGTCCGAAGGGCGTACGGCGACTCGCAACATCACGCACTTCGACGCCTCTCCGTACCGCTCCCGCATGGCGGGGGAAGCAGATTTCGATCCAGTGCGCGAGGGTCTCACGCCGCAGGAGATCCGCCGGCTCGACCGCGCCGCGCAGTTCGCGGTCGTCGCGGGCCGTGAGGCGATGTCCGACTCCGGCATCGAGTTCGACCAGCTCGACCCCGGCCGCATCGGTGTCTCGCTGGGCACGGCGGTCGGCTGCACGACCTCGCTGGAGCGCGAGTTCATCGTCGGCTCCGACCGGGGCAAGTACTGGGAGGTCGACCAGGCCTACGCCGTCCCGCACCTCTACGACTACTTCACGCCGTCCTCGATGGCGACGGAGCTGGCGTGGACAGTGGGCGCCGAGGGCCCGGTCTCCGTGGTCTCCACGGGCTGCACCTCCGGCCTCGACTCGGTCGGTTACGCGGCCGAGCTGATCATGGAGGGCACCGCGGACGTCGTCGTCACCGGCGGCACCGAGGCTCCGCTCTCCCCGATCACCGTGGTGTGCTTCGACGTCATCCGCGCGTCGAGCACCCGCAACGACGACCCCACCACCGCGTGCCGGCCGTTCGACAAGACCCGCGACGGCCTGGTGCTGGGCGAGGGTTGCGCGATCATCGTGCTCGAGGAGCTGGAGCACGCCCGCGCTCGCGGCGCGCACATCTACGGTGAGATCGGCGGCTTCGCCTCGCGGTGCAACGCCTACCACATGACGGGCCTGCACCCCGAGGGCATCGAGATGTCCGACGCCATCAACATCGCGCTGAAGCAGGCGCGGGCGGACGCCACGGACGTCGG
>JASLAV010001191.1 GCA_030146905.1 Lentzea sp.
CGCGAAGCCCTGCTCTTGGCCGCGAAGGTGCAGCAAGCCGAGGCGTTGCGCGAAGAAGCGCTGGCATTGGCGGCCGACCCTGACGACGTGGCGGAAGCACGGGCCGTACTGGCGGATCTGGAGCCACTGCGTGCGTGGTGAGATCTACCGCCTCCGGACCCCGCGCAACGCCACCGGGCACGAGCAGCAAGGCCGCCGCTACGCGGTCGTCGTCCAGTCGAACTCACTCCCGTCGAGCACCTGGCTTGTCGCGCCGACATCCACGTCGGCCCGACCGGCATCGTTCCGCCCTGAGATCGAACTGAACGGGCAGCCCATCCGAGTGCTCGTGGAGCAGACGACGGCCGTCGACCCACAACGCTTGGGCGATCTGATCGGAAGGTTGTCACTGCACGAGATGAACGAGGTCGATGCCGCTCTTCGCATCGTGCTCGACCTGTGAACCGAAAGGCGCTGCCGCAGCCGTTCGTGGCGCGGTACTTCGCCGACGTGGTCGACGTGCGGGATCGGCGGTCGAGCGAGCGTGCGGGCATCGTGCGCGCCCTGGCGGCTCAGGAGTCCGACCGGTCCTGAGCTCGACCTGTGACGTGAACGGGGCGGCGCTTCAGGCGTCGCCCCGTTTCGCTTCCGGCGCGGAGCGGTGGTCGCGGTCGTAGGCGTCGGCCCAGCGGGCGAACACGTCACGTGACTGGGCCGGGCTGAGGACCACTCGTTCGAGGTGGCGCATCTTGGACTGGTACGCGGCGATCGCGGTCGGGTCGTCGTGGAAGACCGTGGCGGCCTCGGTTTCCGCGTAGGCCAGTGGCTTGGTCGGTGTCGGGAACGTCAGCAGGGTCGCCGAGTGGCGCAGGGCCGTGTGGGACGGCGCGCTCAGCGGGATGATCCGCGGGCTGATCCGCGCCCAGCCGCACATCAGCGTCAGGCGCAGCAGCTGGTCGCGCATGATCTTCGCGTCGCCGACGACGACCCGCAGCGCCGCCTCGTGGACGTAGATGACCGTCTCCGGGCCGCCCGGCCTGCGCAACCCCTCCTGCCGGGTCATGCGCGCCTCCGTCACGCCGCGGTCCCTGGTCAGCGCGTACGCGTAGTCCTCCGTCTGCGCCAGGCTCGGGATCACCAGCGGCTCGTAGGTCGTCAGCGTGCGGGCCGCGTGCTCGTGCACGAACAGCGCCGTCAGCGTGTCCGGCCACGGGTCGTGCCGGCGCAGGAAGTTGCCCGTGTCCGCCTCGCTCGCGATCGCCATGATCCGGTCACGGGTCGGTTTGTCGGCGCCGCAACGGCCCAGCAGCGTCCCGATTTCCCACGGGCTCGTACCGCGACTGCCGGTTTCGAGCTTCGACAGCTTGCCCAGCGACCACCCCAGTGCGTCGGCGACGAATCCCGACGACATGCGGGCCCGGTGCCGAACCCGGCGCAATTCCTCACCCAATTCCCGACTGCGGGCGGTGCTCAACCGCGCAGCCGGCCTTTCTTCGGACTCCATGACTCCCCTAAGAACCGCACATCGAGCAAAGGGCACGGCGGGTGGTGCGCTGCGCGTTGCTCGCGCGCTGCACCACCCGCCGCGCATGTCCGACCAGTGTGCGGGCTGGCCGGAAGCTCTGGTGCACAACACCCTGTCCGGCCCGCAACACCTGGTCAATCCCCTTTTCGAGCGAGCGACTTGACCACCGGTCCCGCTTTAGGATCGCTTTCCATGAACCGCAATACCTCGAAATCCATCGCATTGGGCGCGCGTTTGCGCAACGCACGTCAGGCCAACAAGCTGAGCCAGCGCGCACTCGCGAAGAAGATTGGCGTCGTACATTCGTTGCTCTCGCGCAACGAGAACGGCCAACGCGTGCCGACCCGGTCGGAAGTCATCCGCATCCTCGACCCGCTCGACCTACCCGATCGGGAACGCGAGGAAATCCTCGAGATGACCGAAGATCCCAGTGGATCACCCCTCGCGGTGATCGAACTACCCACGCGACGGGCACAGCTCGCCGCACTGGTGGAGGTCGAGCAGATGGCCAAGGAGATCGTGAGCTGGTCGCCGTTGATCATCCCCGGCCTGCTCCAGGTCAGCGCCTACACCCGCTCGATCATGGAAGCCGCCCGCATTCCCGACGGCGAGATCGCCACCCGCGTCGCGGTCCGGATGGGGCGGCGCGACATCCTGACGCGACGCAACCCCGTCCGCTACACCGCCCTCATCGGCGAGGGCGTACTGAGCCAGACGTTCGGCGGCCGGGAGGTCATGACCGAGCAGTTCGACCACCTGCTGATGATGAGCGCGCACGAGAACGTCGACCTCAGGGTCGTGCCCGCCGCCACCGGCTGGCATCCGGGTCTCGACGGCGCGTTCACGGTGTTGAAGTGCGAAGGCACGTCGTTCGCACACCTGGAGAACCACGTCAGCTCGGTCTTCGTGCAGGAGGCTGAGGCAGTAGCCCGCTTCGAGGCGTGCGTGCCAAGGTTGACGGAGGTCGCGATGAGCCAGGAGCAGTCGTTCGAACTCATCGCGAAGGAGGTGCAACGGACGACGGGAGTCGCATGACCGTGCGCTGGAAGAAGTCCGACAGGAGTGTCAGCGATGGCTCCTGCGTCGAGGTGGCGAGCCACCTCGGCGCGGTGCGGGACAGCAAGAACCCCGGCGTCGTGCTGGGCGTCAGCCCGGCCCGGCTGAGGGCGTTCGTGGACGCGCTCAAGTCCCGGTGAACGAAAAGGCCCCGGCGAGGTGCGCCGGGGCCTTCACTTCGTCGTGCGTCAGACCTGCTTGGGGGCCCGGCCCGCTTGGTCGGTCAGCATCCGCAGCCCGCTCACCAGGCCGCCGGCGAGGTCGCCCTCCTTGAAGGACGCGACCATGCTCATCACGGCGAGCTTCGCGCCGCGGTCGGCGATGCGGCGGTGGGACTCCTCGCCCGTCACCACCTCGACCCGGCGCTCACCGGGCGACACGGCCACGAGCACGGCGTGCGTCGGGCGCGGGGTGCTCGCGTGCAGCTCCTCGGCCCTGGCCCGGGAGTCGGCGCCCAGTTCACCGAGGTAAACGCTGAAGTCCAGCCCGGTGGTGCGGCTGGCCAGCGTCAGCGCCTCGTCCAGGCTCGACAGCTGCACCGGCGTGAACGGCAGGCTCGGCGCCTTCGGCTCGTACATCTTCGCGGCGGACACCCGGCCGCTGTTGGTGACGGCCGTGCCGACCGGGAGGGTCGACGGGTCCACCTCCACCCTCGTCAGCTCACCAGTTGCCACGGGCACCTCCCTTGGCGGTCCGGCCCTCGGCCGGCTCGGTGACGGTCTGGTGCGCGCCGCCGGGCAGGCCCGCCGGGTTCGCCGTCCACCAGACGGGGGCGTAGTTCCACTCCTGGCCCGGGCGGTACCGCTGAATGCGGGTGGCCTTCGGCCTCAGCGTCAGTAGCGTGATCACGCCGTAGATGGCCAGCGGGATCAGCGCGAAGACGAGCACG
>JASLAV010001226.1 GCA_030146905.1 Lentzea sp.
GGACGCCGCGCAGACGTTGTTGGAGCAGAAGGACCCGACGACGCGCATGTCCGGTGTGGACAGTCTGCGGACCGTGCTCAAGCACGGCCCGGAGAACCGCACGCACGTGCTGGGCTGGTGGCGCGGCGTGCAGAGGCTGAAGGCGGCCCTCCCGCCGGGCGTGTACGACGACATCGGCGCCTGGGTGGCGTTCGACGTCCAGGGCAAGGAACTGCTGTCGCTCGGACCGGAACAGGTGATGGCGTGGTCACCGAGGCCACGCCGCGGCCTGTTCTTCGACAGGTTCGAGCACTCGCGACCGCAAGTGATCATCCCGTTCGACACAGGAGAAGCGTGATGAACCCGATGATGACGACCATGTTCGACCAGGTCCCGTCGCAGCGCAGGAGCGGGGAGGTGATCGGAGTGCCGTCGCTGTCCGCTGTCGAGCGCTACAAGGAGATCATCGCCATCGCCACCGACGCGGCGGCCCGCCAGCGCAAGCTGGACGAGGTGCGGTGCAAGGAGCTGGCTGAACGGCTCGCTTCGACGCAGCGGCGGATAGCGGAGGTGCGCGACCGCGAACGGGTCGTGCGGATGGGCGCCGACCTGCACTGGGAGGCGGCCGTGGAACAGCTGTGGAACGAGCGCTGGCTGCAGATGGTCCCGTTCCCGCTGCCGGACGAGACGGTTCCGCCCCGCCCGCAGGACGAGTACAACCGGGCGATGGACAACGCGTACCAGGCGCTGGAGGACTCGCTGGCCAAGCGAACCCTGTTGCGCCGCAAGCAGAAGGACTGAGTGCGCCGGTTGCGCACCACGGCCTGCGTGCTGGAGGCCAGCCCCGACCCCCTGGTCAGGTGGGCTGCTCAAGCGCTGTCGGCCGGCGGTGCCGCCTGGGAGCACAACGGCGCCGTGGCCGTGCACGCCCCGCACCTGGCCAGACGCCGTCGTCTGGTCATGTCGGGCCCACCGGAGGGTGTGGCGTCACTGCTGGCCGCACACGGCCGTGGCGTGCAGCTGAGGCCCCTCATGGAGCGTTCGCTGGCCGATGAGGTCGCCGAGCTGATGCCCACACCGTGGGTGGAGGACAAACCGTTCGGCTGGATGGACCGCTCCGGCGCCCTGGAACGCCCGGAAGGAGCCTGCTGGCTCCCCACGCCCGACGGCGTGGAATCCCTGCTGCGCACCGCGAACCCCGACTCGTGGGCCTGGCCGGGAGAGAAGGGCGTGCGCCGCTGGGCAGGCGTCCACGTCGACGACACCCTGGTGGCCACCGCGGCCGAAGCGTGGTCGTCGGCAGACGTCGGCTTCATCATGGGCGTGGCCGTCCACCCCTCCCACACGGGCAAGGGCCTGGGCCACCGCGTGTGCCAGTTCGTCACATCGTCCCTGCTCGCCCTCTACGGCACGTGCGCGCTGTTCGTGGACAACTACAACGCCCCGGCCATCGCCCTGTACCGCAAACTCGGTTTCGCGTACCGCGACGTCACGACCCTTCTTCCTGCGGGCTAGCTCACAGTCCGGAACAGTCGTCTCCGACCACCGGTTGAAACGGATAAGTGATCCGAAACAAATGGATGGAGATGGTTCGACGATGACCAGCACCGCGCTCGAGGTCCGGCTCGCGTCCCGCCCGAAGGGCTGGCCGACCGAGGAGACCTTCGACATCGCCGAGGTCGAGATCCCCACCCCGGCCGAAGGTCAGATCTTGGTGCGCAACGTGGTCATGAGCGTCGACCCCTACATGCGGGGCCGCATGAACGACGCCAAGTCCTACGTGCCGCCGTTCCAGGTGGGCGCCCCCATGGAGGGCGGCGCGGTCGGCGAGGTCGTCACCTCGAACTCCCCGGCCTTCGCTGTCGGCGACCACGTCCTGCACGGCCTGGGCTGGCGCGAGTACGCCGTTCTGGACCCCAAGCACGCCGTGAAGGTCGACACCTCCGCGGCCCCGCTGACGGCCTACCTGGGCGTGCTGGGCATGCCGGGTCTGACGGCCTACGCGGGCCTCCTGACCACCGCCGAGTTCAAGGAGGGCGACGCCGTCTTCGTCTCGGGAGCGGCGGGCGCGGTGGGCCAGATCGTGGGCCAGATCGCCCGCCTGAAGGGCGCCTCCCGCGTCATCGGCTCCGCGGGCTCGGCCGAGAAGGTCAAGTACCTCACCGAAGAGCTGGGCTTCGACGCCGCCTTCAACTACAAGGACGGCCCGGTGTCCGAACAGCTCGCCGCCGCGGCCCCCGACGGCATCGACGTCTACTTCGACAACGTGGGCGGCGACCACCTGGAAGCCGCCATCAACTCGCTGAACCTGCACGGCAGGGTCACCATCTGCGGCGCGATCTCCCAGTACAACAACACCGAGCCGTCGGCGGCCCCGCGCAACCTGGCCCAGCTGATCGCCAAGCGCCTGACCCTGCGCGGAATGCTGGTGGCCGACCACAGGGCCATGCAGCCGCAGTTCGTGCAGGAGGCGGCGGCCTGGCTCGCCGAGGGCAAGCTCAAGTACTCCGAGACCGTGGTCGAAGGCGGCATCCGCAAGGCACCGGAAGCCTTCCTGGGCATGCTGAGGGGCGAGAACAAGGGCAAGATGCTCGTCAAGCTCTAGGAACCAGGCCTCACAAGCTCACCGGTCGGCGGACCACGTGCCCAGGGCAGCGATGGCGGCCTCGACGAGGTCGGGGTCAACAGGAGCACGCTCGATGGTGCTCCGGTAGTACATCGGCCCGATGACCATGGCCGCGGCATGCCGGCTGGTGAGCGACAGGACGACCTCGCCGCGCGCCTGGGCGTCGTCGAGCGCGGCGGCAAGCCGGCTGACGAGAACACCGGCGAACTGCGCGCGGCGAGCGTCCATCTCCTCGTCCCACAGAGCCGTGTTCGCCAAAGTCGTCGCCACGGCACGCACGTCGTCGAGCTCAAGCTGCCGGGCGATGGCAGTCAACTCCCGCCGCAACCACTCACGGGTGGGAACGGTGGGCTTGTCGAGGAAGGGCATCGGAACGGTGGCCATGGCCTCGAGGAGCAGCGGCTCAGCCTGAGCCCAATGCCGGTAAACGGTGGCCCGCCCCACCCCCGCCCTCTCGGCAACCTGGACGTGCGTAACCGCCGCAGGACCGCTCTCCAGCAACAACTCACGCGCGGCGTTCAAGATCGCCTCCCGGCTGCGCAAGAACCGGGGATCCTTCTCACTGCTCACACACCAATCCTATGAGACAACTTGACTCGTAGGGCGACAACCTCCATGCTTCCACTATGAGACAAGATGTATCACAACAGATGAAGGTGGCCGTCCTGGGAGCGACGGGCGCCACCGGACGTCACGTGGTGTCCGAAGCACTGGAACGCGGACACCAGGTGATCGCCCTCGTCCGCAGGACAGGATCGTTGGCACCACACGAAAACCTCGAAGAACACCTCTGGCCGAAACCCACGGACGCCGCACCCCTGACCAGCTCGTTACCGGGCACGAACGCGGTGATCAGCACCCTGGGCGGAGCAACCAAGGGACCGACAACGGTCTGCACCGACGGCATCCGGTCCGCGATCAAGGCGATGAAGGAGACCGGAGTCCCCCGCCTGATAGCAGTCAGCGCACACGGAGTCCTGGAAACGCACGACAAGTCGCTGTACGCAGCAGCAGTCTGGTCGAACGTGGCAGACCGCATGCGCGACAAGGAGTCGATGGAACCGCTGATCACCGACTCCGGCCTCGACTGGACGATCGTGCGACCACCAAAGCTCTCGGACCACAAGGCCACCGGCAAGTACAAAACCGGCACCGACCTCCACATGAGGCTGTGGAGCTCCATCAGCCGAGCCGACCTGGCCAACTTCCTGCTGGACGAGGCAGAAACCCCGCGCTACCTCAACGCCCACCCGAGGATCACCCGATGACCGCCCCCACGACAGACCTGACGAACAAGGTAGCCGTGGTAACCGGCGCGACAGGCGGCATGGGCAAGGTCATCGCCACCACCCTGGCAAGAGCAGGCGCACACGTGATCACGATCGCCCGCACCCGAGCACGAGCAGACGCACTGCGCACACACATGGGCCCAGAAGCAGCAGCACGACTGGAAGTCATCACCGGCGACCTGTCCCGCCGAAAAGACGTGACAACAGCAGCAAGAACCATCCGCTCCCGCCACGACGAAATCCACATCCTGATCAACAACGCGGGCGCCCACTTCCCAGCACACCAGGTCTCGGCCGACGGCATCGAAATGCACATCGCCCTCGACTACCTGGCCGCCTACGGCCTGA
>JASLAV010001284.1 GCA_030146905.1 Lentzea sp.
CGGGCGGCGCGGGCGGACAGGTCCGCGAACGCCTCGCGCAGGGCGGGCGGTCCGACCACCTCGACGTCGGCGTCGAAGCGGGCCAGCTTCGCGGCGAGCGACGCCCACGACCACGAACCGGTCAGCAGCCTGGTCCTGGTGGGGGTGACCTCCTCGGCGGTGTCGTCGCCGACGAAGGGGGCCACCCGGTCCAGCGGCAGGTCGAGGACCACCTCGCCGCCGCACGGCCAGGAGGTGGTGTCCGAGCCCTTGAACCGGGCCGACAGGAACGCCGCGACGTCGCCGCCGGGCACCTCGCGCGGTGTGAAGCGCGGTCCGTTGGGGACGCGGAGCGTCATCCGGTCGGCGCGGTAGGTGCGCCAGTCCTCGCGTTCCGGGCTCCAGCCGACCAGGTACCAGCGGCCCGCCCTGACCACGAGGTGGTGCGGCTGCACCCTGCGCGGCGGTCCGGGGGAGTCCCGGCGGCCGGGTGCGCGGTAGTCGAAGCGCAGCTCCTCGCAGGTGCGGACGGCGCCGCTCAGCGCCAGCAGCAGGTCGGTGTCCACCTGCGTGCCGCGGCCGGCGGACTCGATCTCCAGCGCGTCGATGCGCTGGCGCAGCCGGGACGGCATGACCTGGCGCACGGTGGCCAGCGCCCGTGCGGCGGCCTCCTCGATGCCCGCTCCGGTGCCGACGGCGATCCTCAGCGCCACGGCCAGCGCGACCGCCTGCTCCTCGTCGAACAGCAGGGGAGGCACCTGGCTGCCCGCTTCGAGCCGGTAGCCGCCGTCGGGACCCTTGACCGCGTGGACGAGGTAGCCGAGCTCGCGCAGCCGGTCGACGTCGCGGCGCACCGTGCGTTCGCTGACACCCAGGCGCTCGGCCAGCAGCAGGCCCGGCCAGTCGCGGCGGACCTGCAGCAGGGACAGCAACGACAGCAGGCGGCCCGAAGTGGTCGTCGAGGTGGCGATCGGCATGGTTTCAGCATGGCAGCAGTAGCGGACGTTCCCTGTCCGGTACTGCTGACAAAGTCGCTCCCATCGCCGGAAACCTCCGGCATCGGGAACGACTGAAGGAACAAGAACAATGCCGCTCAACGCTGTCGCCCACCTGAACTTCCGCGGCCAGGCCAGGGACGCCCTCGAGTTCTACCGGTCGGTCTTCGGCGGGCAGATCACCGTCGTCACCTACGGCGACTTCGGGATGCCCGCCGAGGTGCCCGGCGCGAAGAACGTCGTCTTCGGCGAGGTCGTCGCCGAGAACGGCTTCCGCGTCATGGCCTACGACGTGCCGGGGGCGGACGAGCCCGTCCCGACCGGCGAGCCCACCACCCGCCGCGAGAACGGCACCACCATCACCCGGGAGCCGTTCTTCCTGTCCGTGCGCGGCGAGAGCGCCGACGAGGTCGCCCCGGTCTGGGAACGGCTCGCCGTCGGCGCGAAGGTCATCGAGGAGTTCGGGCCCGCGCAGTGGTCGCCCGGCTTCGGGATGCTGGCCGACCGGTTCGGCGTCACCTGGATCGTCGACGTCGCTGTCGCCCACGCCTGAGCCGAGTGGGGCGGGGTGTTTGCACGCACCCCGCCCGTGGGAGGAACACCATGCACACCCGTCCCCTCGGCCGCACCGGCATCCAGGTCAGCGTCTACGCGCTCGGCACGATGATGTTCGGCCCGTACGGCAACCCCGACCGCGACGAGTGCGTGCGCATCGTCCGGAGCGCACTCGACCGCGGGATCAACACCATCGACACCGCCGACGTCTACGGCGGTGAGGGCGAGACCGAACGGATCGTCGGGCAGGCCCTGCGCGGCCGCCGCGACGACGTCGTCCTCGCCACCAAGTTCAACGGCCCGATGGGCCAGGACCCCAACCGGCGCGGCAGCTCCCGCCGCTGGATCGTCTCCGCGCTGGAGGGCTCGCTGCGCCGCCTCGGCGTGGACCACGTCGACCTCTACCAGGTCCACCACCCCGATCCGGGCACCGACGTCGAGGAGACGCTGAGCGCGCTGACCGACTTGCTGCGCTCGGGCAAGGTGCGGGCGATCGGCCACTCCAACCTGCCGCCGTCGGACATCGTCGAGGCGCAGTGGGTCTCGCAGCGGTGCGGCCTCGCCCGGTTCCGCACCGAGCAACCCCACTACTCGATCCTGAACAGGGGAGTGGAACGCGAGGTCCTGCCGGTCTGCGACCGCTTCGGGCTCGGCGTGCTGGTGTGGAGCCCGCTGGCGATGGGACTGCTCTCCGGTCGTCTCCGCCGCGGCAGCGAGGAGAAACCGTCGGCGGGCCGCCTGCACTGGGCTCCGCGCCACATGACCGACGAACGCAAGCTGGACGCCGTCGAAGCCCTCGCCGCGCTGGCGGGCGAGGCGGGCCTGTCGTTGCCGCACCTCGCGCTGGGGTTCGTCACCGCCCACCCCGCCGTCACCTCGGCCATCATCGGCCCGCGCACGCCGCACCAGCTGGACGACCTGCTCGCGGGAGCGGACGTGGTACTGAGCGACGACGTGCTGGACCGCGTCGACGAGATCGTCCCGCCGGGCACCGACCTGGGCCCGGTCGACGTGGAGCACGTGCCGCCACATCTCGCGCGGCCCGCGCTCCGCCGTCGTCGAGTGGAGGACCGGGCTTAGGCCGTGTCCCGTGAGTCTCGTCCGCGATAGTCGCGGCCGAGGGCCCCGGAGGCGGCACCGCCGCCCGGTATGAGGGCGTCGCGGCGGCACCGCCTCCGGGACGCTCGACCGTGACTCTCATCGAACGGACTCGCAGGACACGGCCTAACCGATCGCGGGCTCCACGGCCGGCTCCGCCTCCGTCCGTTCCGCGCGGACAGCGGCGATGCCGCCCAGGATCAGCACGCCGCCGAGGAACTGCAGAGGCGTGAGCTCCTCGCCCAGCAGGAGCCAGGCGAACAGGGACGCGGAGACGACCTCCATCAGCCCGATGAACGACGCGAGCCGCGACCCGAGGATGCCGGAGGCGGTGATGCCGCTCGCGTAGGCCAGCGCCGTGCCGATGACGGCG
>JASLAV010001285.1 GCA_030146905.1 Lentzea sp.
TCCTCGAGGCGCTGCGGTCGTCGATGAAGACCCTGGCGGCCCGCTCGCCGGAGGACGCCGCCGACTTCCCGCGCGCCGTGCTGGCGATCTGCCGCGAGGTGGCCGAGGCCGACGGTGTCGTGGTGGACGCCGAGAACGCGATGGTGGCGCGCATCGAGGGCGCGCTCGTCCTCTGACCAAGAGGGGCCACAGGTCGGCGCGCTATCGCGCGCCGGTCATCACGACGTCGACGAAACCGCGTACCAGCGGCCTTCGGTCGCGCTGTCGCCACGCGACGACCAGCGCGCTGGGCGCGACGCCGTCCACCGGGACCACGACGATGCCCGGTGACTCGCTGATCGTCAGGGGAGCGAGGCCGACGGAGTCGGACCACAGCACGGCCTGGATGCACTCGCGCACGGTCCGCACGACCGTGTCCGTCCCGTGCTCGGGGCCCCTGCCCGCTGACCAGTAGTCCGCCCAGAGCGGGTCCGCGGTGTCGGGCAGGCGGAACCAGCGGCGGTCCCTCAGCTCCTCCAGGCCGATCCGCTCCCGGGACGCGAGCGGATCGGTGTCCCGCATGACTACTCCGACCGGGTCGCGGCGGAGCACGGCGGTCGAAACCCCCGCCGCGGCGAACGGGCCGCGCGTGAGAGCGACGTCGACGACGCCGCGGCAGACGCCTGCCGTGGGGTCGGTCAGATCGCTCTCGGCGATGCGGATCCCCACACCGGGGTACCGGGCGCGGAACGCGTCGATCAGGCCACTGCCCGCGCGGTCCACGCTGTCGGCCAGCGTTCCGATGACGATCGTGCGCGCCTCTGCCGCCTCCGAGACGAGCGACGGCAGGGACTCGACCCGCGCGATCAGCTCGCGTGCCTCCGGCAGCAGCGTGCGGCCGGCCTTGGTGAGAGTCATCCCGCGGGTGGAACGCGTGAAGAGCTCGACGCCCAGTTCTCTCTCCAGCTGGTGGATCGCCCTGCTCAACGGCGGCTGGGACATGTGCAGCCGAACCGCTGCCCTGCCGACGTTCAGCTCCTCCGCCACCACGACGAAGTAGCCGAGAGAACGCAGGTCCACTTCGCGACCATACCTCGGGGGTATCACCGGTTCCGATCGAGTATTGGACCGCGGCGCGTGGTGCGGGTCGAATTGAAGCGTGATCCAAGACGAGTACACCGAGCGGACGGAGCGCGGTACCGCTGTGTACGCCGAGACTTTCGGCGTCGGCACGGGGGAACTGCGCGCCGCGTTCGTGGACAGGGTGGGCGCGCGGTTCGCCGACGAGGCCGTCCTCGCGGCAGGAGGTCCCGCCTGGAACGATCCCTCGCTCGACGACCGCAGCCGCAGCGTCGCGATCATCACCGCGCTGATCTGCGACGGCGTGCGCGGTGCCCGGCTGACCTCGCACCTGGAACGCGCTGTCCGAGCCGGGTTGGACCAGGCGGCGCTCGAAGTCCTCACGGTCCTGCTGGCCCTGTACGCGGGCCAGGCGCGCACGTCCGTGGCCGCCGAGGAAATCCACCGCTTCTTCTCAGAAAGGCACGACACGCCATGACTTACGTGTGGATCGGCATCGCGCTCGCGGGCGTCACCGCCTCGCTCGCGGCGATCCGGTCGTTCCGCCCCGCGCCCCTGCCGGCGCCGGAGCCCTGGACGGGGCCGCTGCCCGACGCGTCGCCCCCTGAGGACATGGCGGTCCACCAGCTCCCGACCGGTACCTACGACAGCCGGGCGGCACTGGCCTACCGCGGTGGGTCGTTCGGCGACGTGCGGAAGTTCGCGGCCACCGCCGTGCTCGTCCGGCACCCGGCGGGAGACCTGCTGATCGACGCGGGGTTCGGCTCGGACGTCGACGCGCACCTCGCGACCCTGCCGTCCTTCCAGCGGACGCCGCACGACCTCGGCGTCACCGTCCTGGACCAGTTGCGGGCGGGGAACTACGACCTGGCGGGACTGCGCGGAGTGGTCATCACCCACGCCCACTGGGACCACGTGAGCGGCCTGGCCGACCTCGACGTGCCGATCTGGATGAACGAGGCGGAGGAGCGGTACGTCGAGCGCGACAAGGGCGCCGCGGTGTTCCGCGACGTCGCGCGCCACCGCGAGATCCACCGCTACGCGTTCGACGGGCCGCCGTACCTGGGCTTCCCCGCCAGCCACGACGTCCACGGCGACGGCTCGGTCGTCCTCGTCGAGGCAGGCGGTCACACGGACGGCTCCGTGGTGGTCTTCGTGACCTTGCCCGACGGCCGCCGGTTCGCGTTCATCGGCGACCTGACGTGGCAGCTGGAGGGCGTGACGCTCAGGGCGGAACGACCGGGACCGCTGCGAATGCTGGCGGACGTCCAGCCCGCGAAGGTGCGGGACGGCCTGCTGCGCATCATCGCCCTGCGAGACCGCGTGCACGTGGTTCCCGCGCACGACCTGCACGCCTACGACCCGATTCCGCAATGGATGGTCAGCGACCACCGCGTCGGTTGAGCCGGAACGCGGATCACGTTCCGCGACCGGACCATCTCACCGAGTGGGCGTTGGGCCGAACAGCGGATGCGCGGCTCCAGCGCGGTGGCAGGGTTGATCCCCTCGGGGATCGACGCTGGGGGAGTGCAGCCATGGACCTGTCTCGTCGCGAACTGCTGACCCGCACCGGCCAGGCCGCCGCCGTCGCCACGGCCACGTCCACGCTCACGATCGGTGCCGCGCAGGCGGGACCGGGCGAGGGCGTGAAGCTGACGCAGGGCACCAACATCTCGGTGTCGCGCTCGCGTGACGGCAAGTGGCTCGCCATCGACCTGGTCACCGCCATCTGGGTGCTGCCCGCCTCTGGCGGTGTCGCGCGCAAGCTGACCGACGAGCTGCAGGACGCCACGCTGCCGTCGTTCGGGCCAGGCGGTCAGATCGCGTTCCAGTCCTATCGGGACGGCAACTACCACCTGTACGTGATCGGGCTCGACGGGCGCGGCCTGCGGCAGCTCACCCGCGGCCAGTTCGACCACCGCGAGCCAGCGTTCTCGCCGGACGGCACGAAGATCGCGTTCGTCAGCGACAGGGCCGGGAGCTACGGCGTGCACGTGCTCGACGTGGCCACCGGCCGGATCACCCAGCTCACGGGCGTGCCGGACGACGCGGCGGCGCCGCAGTGGTCGCGGGACGGCAAGCGCATCATCTTCATCACGGGCACCGCGACGGTGGACGTCGTGTCGTTGGACGGCGTCCGCGAGCGGCTCGTCACGGCGCCCGCCGGCGCGCAGCTGTTCGGGGCCGCGTTCGGGCCGGGGGACCAGCCCAGCTACACGCTGACGCGGCCGGGTCAGGCTGACCTGGTGCTCGGCACCGCGGCGGTGGTGACCGGGGAGGACGTCTTCGGGTTCGCGCCGATCTGGGACGGTGACAGCGTTCTGTACACCGCGGACGGCAAGATCCGCAGCCGCACCGGGCAGTCCGTGAAGGACATCCCGTTCGAGGCGGCGGTTCCGATCAGGAAGGTCGAACGGCACCGCACCGGGAACCTCACCGGCGGGCCGGTCAAGGGCATCGCGAGCCCCGTCGTGTCGGGCGACGGCCGGATCGCGTTCCGGGCGCTCAACGCGATCTACCTGCTGGAGAACGGCAGGACCACCAAGCTGACCGACGGCAGGTACTTCGACTCCGACCCCGACTTCTCGCCCGACGGCACGAAGCTGGTCTACGCCAGCGACCGCACCGGCACCGCGCAGCTGTGGATCCGCGACCTGAAGAGCGGTGAGGAGGCGCTGTACTCACCTGGTCCCGGTGCGCAGACCACGCCGCGGTTCTCGCCGGACGGCACCAAGGTCGCCTACGTGGACCACGACGGTCAGGTCTGGGTCGTGGACGCCACCGGGCGCAGGCAGATCACGCCGCCGCTGTTCCAGCCGGGCAGGCCGACCTGGTCGAAGGACGGGAACACGGTCGCGCTCGCCGCCGTGAAGCCGTTCTCGCGCCGGTTCCGCGAGGGCACGAGCCAGATCCTGTCCGTCGACCTCGGCAGCGGGGAGCTCAGGTACACCGAGCCCATGCCGTTCCGCTCGATCGCGACGCGCGGCGACGACGGCCCGGTGTGGTCGCCCGACGGCAGCCACATCGCGTTCGTCGTGGAGAGCGTCGCGTACGTGGTCGCCGTGGACGCCAAGGGGAACTTCCAGGGCGAGCCGCGTCAGGTCACCAGGGAGGTCACCGACTCGCTGGCCTGGCACGGCAACGACCTGGTGTACCTGAACAACGGGCGTCTTCGCAGGTCTACACTGGACGGAAGGACGTCCACGATCCGCGTGAACCTGAACTGGCGCAAGCCGAAGGCTCCCGATCGCAAGGTCGTGCGCGTCGGCGCCTACTGGGACGGTGAAGCGGAAACCCTGCGCCAGAACGTCGACATCGTCGTGGAGGGTGGCCGTGTCGAGGAGGTCCGGCCGCACCGGGGCCGTGCCGACGTCGACGCCGGTGCGCTGACCGCCATCCCCGGTCTGATCGACGCCCACAACCACTGGCACCTGCGCGGCCGCCAGTGGGGCGCGCGGCAGGGCAACGTCTGGCTCGCGTACGGCATCACGACGGTCCGTTCGCCCGGCGACCCGGTCTACCAGATGGTCGAGACCCGCGAGGCGCTCGCCGCCGGAACACT
>JASLAV010000094.1 GCA_030146905.1 Lentzea sp.
GTTCGCGCTGGACCCGGTGACGCTGCGGTGGATGCAGGCCGAGTTGACGGTCGCGATGGACTGGTACACCCGCTGCGTCTGCGGCATCCGAATCACGCCGGTGTCGACGAAGTCGGTGGACGCGGCGGCCACGCTGTTCCAGGTGTTGCGTCCCCGCCCGGCAGGGAAGGACTGGCCCAAGCACGCGGTCTGGCCCGAGCACGGGATGCCCCGGTCGGTGCTGGTCGACGTCGACGCGGTCGACGGCCCCATGACGGGCGCGGCGGGGCCGGCGGTGATGCCGGAGACGCTCGTGATCGACCACGGCAAGGTCTACGTCTCCGAGCATCTGACCAGCGTGTGCCGGCGGATGGGCATCTCGATCCAGCCCGCCCGGCTGCGCACAGGCCGCGACAAAGGCCCGGTGGAGCGGTTCTTCCGCACGCTGCGCGAAGACCTGCTCCAGGCGCTGCCCGGCTACAAGGGCCCCGATGTTCACTCGCGTGGGCTGGACCCGGAGTCGGAGGCGTTCTTCTACCTGGACGAGTTGGAGTCGATCGTCAGGGAGTGGGTCGCGGTGGTCTACCACCACCGGTCCCATGACAGCCTGGTCGACCCGCGTGTCCCGGGGTTGCGGATGTCGCCTGCGGCGATGTTCTCCCACGGCATCGCCCGCGCCGGCTACATCGAGGTGCCGCGCGATGCGAATCTGGCCTATGAGTTCCTGAAGGTCAAATGGCGCACCATCCAGCCCTACGGCGTGGAGTTCGACGGACGCCGCTACAACGGCCCGGTGCTGAACGGGCTGCGCGGGGAACCGAGCCCTTACACCGGAAAAGCCAAGCGCCGCTGGCCTGTCCACTACGACCCCGACGACATCACCCGCGCCTGGTTCCGCCGCCCCGACACCCGCGAGTGGGGTGTTCTGCGCTGGGAGCACGCACCGAGTGCGCAGATGCCGTTCAGCGAGGACGCGCTGAAATTCGCCCGGCAGTTGGCGGCGGCGAAATACACCTATCCCGACGACCGGCTCGCCGTCGCCGACCTGCTCGAACGCTGGAACCTCGGGCTCGGCTCGTCGGTGGCCGAACGCCGCATGGCGCTGCGCCTGTCGCGTGAGGCCGCCCTGCTCGACGACGTACCCGTCGACGGCGCCGAGGTGACCGCGCTGCCGTCGGTCGCGAAAGTCCTGGCCGCCGTGACCGGATCTGCCGATGCCGCCGAGCCCGAATCAGCGCCGACGGGGCCGGATTCGGGACCGGAGGGCGGTGACGACGACGCCGACGACGAACTCGACGACGGCGAAGGCGAGTTCAACGAGGACTCTTTCTATGCCGATGCCCTGGAGGAGGCATGACCGTCCGGTCGGCGACCCCCGCCCCCGCCGAGGCTCGGCTCGACAGACTCACGCTGTCGCGGAAGGAGGGATGGCGTCGGTTCGTCGACGCTCCGGCCCGCGTCGCTCCCGAGCCGCTGTCACGGCGCGAGTTGACGGCGCTGAGCGAGAGCGCGGTCGAAGACCATAACCGGCAGCGGCGGGAATGGCACGCCAACCTCGGGCCGCTGATGACGCCGCAGATGGCGGCGCTGCACGAGGACCTGTGGGACATCGTCGACAGCAACCTCCACGATGGCGACAAGGCCAAGGGTGCGGTCGCGGTCGACGCGTTCCCCGGCCTGGGCAAGACCACGGCCGTCCTCGCGTTCGCCAAGAAGTACCACCGCCGCGAGATCGCCGCTTTGGGGGAGGTCACCGACGCCGGGCACCAGCGGTGGCCCGTCTGCCGGGTCGGGTTGACTGGCAATACCGGGATGCGCGAGTTCAACCGGGCGATGTTGGAGTTCTACGCCCATCCAGGGACCAAGTACGGCACCGCCGCCGAGTTCGCCCACCGGGCACTGGACTGCGTGCTGTCCTGCGACACGAGCATCATCGTGGTCGACGACCTGCACTTCCTGAGATGGCACCACCGCAGTGGCGTCGAGATCAGCAACCACTTCAAGTACATCGCCAACGAGTTCCCCGTCACCCTCGTCTTCGTCGGCGTCGGCCTGGCCGCCAGCGGCTTGTTCTCCGAGGGCTCGGACTACAACGACGCGGTGATCGCCCAGACCGGGAGGCGCACCACCCCGCTGGACATGCCTGGGTTCGCCGTCGACACCGACCACGGCCGCCGCCACTGGCGGCAACTGCTGCTCGCGATCGAGCAGCGCGTTGTCCTGGCCGACAAACACCCCGGCATGATCGCCGACGAGCTGTCCGACTACCTGTTCGCCCGCTCCACCGGGCACATCGGTTCGCTAATGACCCTGATCAACCGTGGCTGCCAGCGGGCCGTGCGCACCGGGGTCGAAAGGCTCGACACCGACCTGCTCGATCAGGTGAAAAATGACGCCGCCGCAGAAAAAGCCCGGAGGGAGCTGGAAACCGCCTTCGCGTCCCGCAAGATCACCACGAAACTGCGGAAAACCGGGTGACCGCACGGGCGCTGCCGATCCGGGTGCGGCCACTGCCCGGAGAAGCGATCGACTCCTGGCTTGAGGCCTTGGCCGCCCGCCACAACACCTGTTGGAGCGACCTGCTCGACGCTGTAGGACTCACCCAACCCACGTCCGCGGTCAGCGGATGGATAGCCCACCCCAGCTCCGACGAGGCAGCCGCGCTCGTTGCGGCGACCGGCGAGGACTTCGACACGGTGCAGGCGATGGCACTGGCCCGCTACCACGGGACCGCGCTCCGAATAGACCCTGCCACCAGGACTCGCGACAACACGTTTCCCTGGGGTCCTCCCAGCTCTTCCCGGTTCTGTCCGCGATGCCTGGCCGAGACCGGAGGCCGGTGGCAGCTGGCCTGGCGGCTGGGCTGGTCGTTCGCCTGCCTGCGCCACCACCGGCTGCTCGTCGACGCCTGCCCCGCCTGCCGACAGCGGCAACGCCGACGCGCGCCCACCGGTATCCGGGTCCCCCTCCCAGGCCATTGCGCCAACCCGCTGCCCGGCTCCGTCGGCCGAGCCCCCACTCGCTGCGGGGCCAACCTGTCCGAAGCCGACGCCCTGCAGCTGCCTGCCGATCACCCTGGTTTGAAGGCCCAGCAAACCGTCTACGACATCATCAACACCGGCACCGCCGACTTCGGCGTCTACGCCGTCTCACCCCAGCCGGTGCAGGCGGCTCTCTCCGACATCCGGATCATCGCGAACCGAGTCCTCACCTACGCCACCGCGAGGTCTCTGAGCCACGTGATCCCCGCCGATCTGCTCGGCGCCTACCCGCAGATCGACGACCAGCCGCGCACATATACGCCATCACCGACCGCACCGGCTCCCGCCGTCGCCGCGGCGGCAATCGCGGTGACCGCAGCCCTCGCCGCGCTGGGCGCACCCGACGCCCATCAGGGCGGCGACGCCCTGCGATGGTTGGTCACCGGAGCCCGCGACCACGGGGCGAAGATCAACGCCACCACCCTGGGACGGGTGGCCGCCAGCCCTGTGCTGGAAGCCATCCAGCTCGCAGCCCTGGCCCCGTCGATGAGCCCTCGCGACCAACTACGCCACCGGATCGCGGACACGCTGCCCGCACGTCCCGAGCCGGGGACCGCCCGGGTCGGCACGCTCGCCCGCAGTCTCCCGACGATGTTGTGGTCGACGTGGTCGCTGCGGCTGTCGGTGCCCGGCCCCCAACAACGGCAACTACGACCCGCTCTCTCGGCCATGCTCCTGCTCACCGGAACAACCCTGACGGTCGACGACGCGGCCGACCTTCTCGGCCACGTCGCCGACCGACACCAAGTCAGTCGGCTACTGGGCCTGCTCGCCGAACACC
>JASLAV010000098.1 GCA_030146905.1 Lentzea sp.
GGGTGGGCAGGTGCGGCACCAGCCGCACCCGCCCGGCTCCCGCCGCCAGCGCCGCGCGGGCCGCGGCCTGAGCGGCCTCGGCTCCCGCACGGCGGCCGTCGCACGTCACCAGCACGACAGGGGCCCCGGTGGTGAGGCCGACGCGGTCGACCACGCAGGCGGCGAGCAGGCTCACCCCGGCCACGGTGAAACCGTCGCCGATGACACCGCGCCAGCCGTCGGCGCTGGCCTTCAGACCCAGTTGCGGCACACTCACGTCGAACCTCCCCCCGATGCCGGGCCCCGTGCGTGGATCAGGTGCCGACGCGCCAGTCGGTCAGGTAGTTCTGCTGCGCGTCGCTCAGGGTGTCAATGGTCACCCCGTACGCCTCCAGCTTGGCCGAGGCCACGATGTTCTCGATCGACCGCGGGATCTCGTGCACGCCCGGCTTCATCGACGCGGAGTTCTCGATCAGGTACTGGACACCCAGCGCCTGCGTGGAGAACGTCATGTCCATGACCTCGGCCGGATGGGCCTCCGCCGCGGATTGGCCGACCAGGCGGCCCTCGGCGAGCAGGATGATCCGCGGACCCTCCGGCAGCACGTACTCGACGCAGTTGGGGCGCAGCTCACGGCGGTCCACCGCGGCCTTCTGCAGCGCCTCGACCGCGATCTCGACGTCGAAGTGACCGGAGTTGCAGATCACCGCGCCGTCCTTCATGCGCTCCATGTGCGAGAGCGTGATCACGTCGCGGTTCCCGGTCACCGTCACGTAGATGTCGCCGTGCGCGAGCGCGTCGTCCAGCTTCATCACCAGCAGGCCGTCGAGCTTGGCCTCCAGCGCGCGGATCGGGTCGATCTCGGTGATGATCACGTTCGCGCCCATGCCGCGGGCCCGCATCGCGACACCGCGGCCGCACCAGCCGTAGCCCACGATGACGACCGTGGAGCCCGCGAGCAACATGTTCGTCGCGCGCATGATGCCGTCGATCGTGTTCTGACCGGTGCCGTAGCGGTTGTCGAACAGGTGCTTGGTGGCCGCGTCGTTCGTCGGCAGCACCGGGTAGCGCAACGCGCCGTCGGCCTCCATGTTGCGCATGCGCAACACACCGGTCGACGTCACCTCGGTGCCGCCGATGATGTCGTCCAGCAGCTGGGGGTAGTCGTTGTGGATGATCGACGTCAGGTCGGCACCGTCGTCCACGACGATCGTCGGCCGGATGTCGAGGACACCCTGCACCTGCTTGTAGAACGTCTCGCGGTCGCAACCGTAGATCGCGAACACCTCGGCGCCGATGTCGCGCTGGATGGACGCGGCGACGTCGTCCTTGGTGGACAACGGGTTCGACGCGCACAGCGCGAGCTCGGCACCGCCGGCCACGAGGGCCTTGCACATGTTCGCGGTCTCGGTCGTGACGTGCAGGCAGGCCGCGATCCGGTGGCC
This sequence comes from Lentzea sp., assembly GCA_030146905.1. Next base: position 1,425 of record JASLAV010000098.1, read on the forward strand.
GGCGAACGGTTTGCTCTCGGCGAACCGCTCCGTGAGCGCGGCCAGGACCGGCATTCGGCGCGAGGCGAACTCGATCTTGGTCTGACCCGCGCCTGCCAGCGAGATGTCTCGCAGCATACTCATGGTTGATCTACCCGTTTCTGTTCTCGGACACGTGCATGAGGAGGTCCGGCATCGTCGCGAGCCGGGACCTCGCCCCCGTGGCACCCACAGCGAGTGCGCCACTCACGTTAGCGGTAGCCAAACGACTACGGGTAGTGACGCCCGCCAGCTTGGTCAGCAGGTAGGTGGCGGCGAACGCGTCGCCCGCACCAGTCGGATCCACAACGGGAACCCGGCGAGCGGGCATGACCACCTCCTCGCCTGCGAGCCGTGACAGCGACCCGTCGCCACCGAGCGTCACGACGAGCTCTCCCGGCACGTCGGTGACGTTCCTGGCCAGCTGGTCGCGTTCCGCCCGGTTGACGAACACCACGTCGCAGTGCGGAACCACCTTTGCCGCAACGGGATCGGCGGAGTACACCCCGCCGGGCGTCCAGCACAGGAGACCCTTGCCGCGGCGGACGGCGCGCAACGCCGCGGCGTTCGGGTCGAACAGCATCACGGCGTCGTACTCGCCGCCGACGACGTCGAGCAGGTCCTCCGCTCCGAACGAGTCGTTGGCGCCGCGGATCAGCAGCATGTAGTGCTTCTCCCCGAAGACCGGGATCACCACGCGTCCAGTGGGCTGGTCGGCACGCCGCCGCACGCCGGTGACGTCGACGCCGCGTTCGACCAGGTCGGCGATCAGCAGGTCGCCGTCGGGGTCCGTGCCGACGGCGCCGGCGACGCTCACCTGGATGCCGAGCGCGGCGAGTGCGGACGCGCAGTTCCCCGCGTGGCCGCCGACGAGCGTGGTGGCCGTGCGCACCTCGACCGCGCCCTCGTCCGGCGGCTGCTCACCACCGGTCTCCAGGATGAGGTCGACGTTGAGCGATCCGACGACGAGGACGCGCGCCCCCGCCGCGGCCACCCGCAGGCTGTCACCGTCCACTTCGGACAGTGCCTGTTCCAGCACCGGGCTCATGTGCGCCCCACCACGGCGATTCCGCTGATCTCGACCAGACAGCCGTCCTCGACGAGGCTCGACACCTCGACGAGCGCACTCGTCGGCGAGGGGTCGGCCAGCACGCGGTTGCGCACCCCCGACACCGCGGCGAAGTCGCGCCGCACGTCCACCACGTAGATCACGAGGCTGACCAGGTCGGCCAGCGTCGCGTCCGCCTGGGCGAGCACCTGCGCGATGCGGTCGAACACGACCTCGGTCTGCTTCGCCGCGTCGCCGGGGGCGAGCACGTTGCCGTGCGCGTCCGTCGCGACCTGGCCGCTGACGAAGACGAACCGGCCGCCGCCGTCGACGGAAAGCCCCGGCGAGTACTTCCCCACCGGCTTGGAATGTCCTCGGGGGATGAGCGTGGTCCTCATGTCACCCTCTCCTGGAACGGGCCGTAGCTGGAGGTCATCGCCGCGAACTCGATCTGGCGCACCTCGACGTGACCTGGCAGGTCGAAGAGGCCGCCGACCACTTCCGCGACGTCGTCCGCGCTGAGCGCGCCCTCGCGCGTCCCCGGTGCGGCTTCGGCGTAGCTACCCTGGAAGTGCGTGTCGACCCGGCTGGGCAGCAGCGCGCTGATCCGCACGCCGCTTTCCCGCACCTCGCGACGGACGACCTCCAGCAGTGCCGCCATGCCGGCCTTCGACGCCGTATAGGCGGCGCGTCCGGCGTGCGGGTAACGTACCGAGTCCGACAGCATGCCGACGACAAGTCCTTGTGCGGCGAGCTTGGGAAGCGTGGTGCGCAGCACGTGGTACGGACCGTCGAGGTTCGTCCTGACCGTGGCGGACCACGTGTCGGGCGTGACGTCGCCCAGCGGTGCCCACCTGCCGCTGCCCGCGTTGAGCACGACCCCGGCGAGCCGTGGCAGCGCCGACGCCGCCGCTTCCACCCCTGCCGCGTCCCCGACGTCGACCACGGCCGTGCGCACCTGGACGCCACCGGTCTCGGCGGCGACCGCGGTGAGCGCGTCGTGGTCGCGCGCCCACAGCACCAGGTCGAAGCCGGACTTCGCGAGCCGCCGCGCCACCGCCGCGCCGATGCCCCTGCTCGCGCCGGTCACCAGCACCCAGCCCCGCGTCACGACGCCCTCCTGCCCGGCCGGGTCTCCATCCGCGTGGAGATCGGCTCGACCAGGTCCGCCGCGAAGTCCGCGAGCAGCGCGAACGCGAGGTCGACCGACTTGACCGAGTCCCGGTGGTCGCCGCCGACCGTGCTGACCCGCCCGTCCCGCACGAGGCCGGAGACGACGGCCCCGACCGGGTGCGCGCGGAGCAGGTCCTGCTTCGCGTGGTGCACGGCGACCTTGCGGCCGTCCGCGAGTCCTGCCGCCGCGATGAGCAGCGCGCCGGAGCAGACCCCGTACACCGCCGCTCCCCCGGAACCGGCCGCCCGCAACACTTCACGCAGTTCGTCGTCGGCCGCCGCATCCACCGCACCACGCCCGCCCGGCACGACGACGGCGTCCGCCGACGCCACCGCGGCGAGGTCGGCGCCCACCGCGAAGGTGACGCCGCCCGAACCGGTGATCTGCTCCTCGCGTGCCGCGATGCACACGTCGAACCGCGGCGCGGCCTTCGTGAGCACGGAGTACGCGCCGAACAGGTCGAGCTCGTCGACCCGCGGGTACGCGAGCACGACGACGCGGACGGGTGCGGTGGCGGCTGCCATCACTGAGCCGCCGTGACTCCGTCGAGCTGCCGCAGCGCCTCGCGCACGTCAGCGGCGGAGTACTTCGGGTGACCGCCGGCCGGCGACTTCAGCACCGGCACCGCCGCGGGCGAGAAGCCACCCGCGTTGGCGCGCCTCGCCGCCGCCGCGACCCGGATCAGGTCGATGATCACGCCTGCCGCGTTGCTGGAGTCCTGCACCTTGAGCTTGAGGTCGAGCGAGACCGGCGTACCGGCCCAGCCCTGACCCTCCACGTTCAGGATCGCGACCTTGTTGTCCTTGAGCTGCCCGATGAACCCGGCGGACGGGATGACCTCGACGCGCGAGGTGTCCACGCCCTCCTGGGCCAGCGCGTTCAGCTTCGACTGGCGCTTGCTCGCGCCGGCCTCGCGCAGGTTGCGGAAGTCCTCGTTGCCGCCGAAGTTCAGCTGGTAGCTGCTCGACAGCGTGAGGCCGCGGTCGCTGAGCAGACCGAGCAGCACGCGGTGGACGACCGACGTGCCCAGGTGGCTCGCCAGGTCGTCGCCGATCAGCGGCACGCCCGCCGCCTCGTACGCGGCCAGCAGCTCCTCGTCCCGTGCCGCGAGCTCCGGCGTGCAGTTGACGAACGCGACGCCGGCTTCCAGGGCCGCCTTCGCGTACGCCGTCGCCGCCCACTGCAGCCCGGTCGGCAGCGAGTACAGCAGCACCTCGGCGCCGCTCTCCCGCAACCGCGCGACCACCGCGTCGAACTGCTGCGGGGTGAAGTCGGCCGTCAGGCCCTCGTCCACGACCACGTCGGGATTGGGCAGTTCGACGTCGAGCCGCGGGTAGTTGTTCGGCGGGGCGAGAACCGCATCGCCGAACTTCGACCCCACCTTGTTGGGATGCACGTCGAACGCGGCCACGAACTGGATATCAGAAACGCCGATACCGCCGATGCGCGGCAGTTTGATGCCGGGGAAGTCCTCCTCGGACAAGCCCTCGGCCGCGAGCTTGCGGTAGAACTCGGCTCCCTGGAACAGCGCCGAGATGTTGTTGCCCATACCGGCAACAGCAAGAAGGATTGGCTTTGACATTTCCTTACCCCTCCCCAGGTAGACGAACGCCGCCGACCCATCCGCAAGAAATGAGACGGCCAACGTTCACAGAATGCTCAGATTTGGTTCAACGAGCCTTTCAGAACTACCGATGGTGTTGCACAGCCGAGCCGCAACGCCTCGTCCACCAGCAATTGGGCGGCATGTCCGTCCACAAAAGACGCAGCTTCGGGATCCTGCGCGAACAACGCGGCATAGGGGTTCATGGTGTCCGGGCCGAACCGCACGTCGAGCTGCTCGGCCTCCGCTGACCGGATGACCAGCGTGGCACTGCCGTCGTCAGGGTCCGCCGTCAGCACCGCGACTCCGCGGGTGCCGGAAACCTGGATGCGAACCGTCCGGTGGCCACTGGAAACGCGCGACACGAACACCCGCGCGCCCACCGCGTCGTTGCGCAGCAGCACCTCGGCGACGTCGTCGGTCTCGCACTCCACCACTCCGGAGCCGTCGGCCAGCTGCCGCAGCGGCCACACGACGGACGAGGTCCCCGCCGTGGCCGACCACGTCCCCGGCACCAGCCAGCGGACCAGGTCGAACAGGTGCACACCCATGTCTCCGAGTGCGCCTCCACCTGCGGTTTCCCACCTGTGCCGCCACGGCCACGCCGTTACCGGCCCGGCCAGGAAGTCGTGGCGGAACTCGAGGTCGAGGTGCACGACCTCACCGAGTTCGCCTTTCGTGAGCAGCGTTTTCAGCCGCCGGAACGCCGTGTTCGCACGCCACTGGAACGTGACCCCGTTGGTCACGCCGGCGGCCTCCGCCGCGGCGACGATCCGGGCAGCGCTCGCTGGATCGGTGGCCAGGGGCTTGTCGCTGACGACGACCAGCCCCGCCGCCAGCGCAGCGGTGATGTACTGCTCGTGGGTGCCGGGAGGACTCGCCACGGCGACCGCGTCGACCTTTCCCGACTCGATGACCGCTATCGGGTCGGCGGTCACTCCCGCGACGCCGAACTCGGCGGCCACTTCTCGCGCATGCCCTTCATCACGAGAAAAACCAATGAATTCCAGAGCGACTCCCGAACATTCCGAGAGCCATGACAGATGTTGTCGGCCGAACCCAGCACCGATCACAATTGTTCGCAAGGCCAAGCCCCCAGGCTGTTCTCTCTGCGTTGTCCAACACCTTCGCACAGAATGAACGCCCTACGCAACCACCTTGTAAGTGCTACACATGTACGACCATCTCGCCGCTATCACTGCTACTTCAAGGTTAACGTTCCATGGCCGATACCGGGCGACACGCACCCGTTTCGGCCATCACGACACGAGGAACCGGATGACTGACTCGGCACTGATTCCCCTGCTGAACTGGCAAAAGCGCACGATGCCCGTGACCCACCGCGTCATCGACGACCTGAAGGAGCGTCGGACGCCCGGTCGGCGCCTCGCCTACTGGGGGCACATCACCGCGAACTCGGTACCGCTGTTCGAGTGGCTGGACAAAACTGCCGTTGATCTGCGACTTGGAATATGCGACCCGAACACGACTTCACCGGAAGTATTGGCGCACCTCTCCTCCTTCACATTCTTCGAAAGCGTGGAGGAGGCGGGCGCGTGGCAACCGGACCTCGTCTTCGACACCGGCGGCGAACTGATCACCCACCTCGTCACCGCGGGCGTACCGCCCCTGGCCGGTGTCGAGTCCACGACGTCCGGCATCACCGCGCTCAGTCGGTTGTCCGTGGAGTTCCCCGTGCTGCAGTGGGCGGAGATCCCGCTGAAGCAGGACGTCGAGCACCGCCACCACGTCGCCGCGGGCGTGCTGGGCGCCATCGCCTGGCTCACCGGGATGTCGGTGGAGGGGAAGCGCTTCGTGGTCGTCGGCTACGGCAAGGTGGGCGAGGGCATCGCCGACCGCGCGCGCAGGCTCGGCGCACTGGTCACCGTCGCCGAGCCCCATCCGTTGCGCGCCCTCAACGCCCAGCTGGCGGGCCACGCCGTCGTTCCCTCGGCACAGGCCGCCGCCCACGCCGCGGACTACCTGGTCACCGCGACGGGACGCGCCGGCGTGCTGGACGCCGGCGTCCTGAACCGCCTGCCGGACGGCGCGATCGTCGCGAACGCAGGCCACTCCCCCGCCGAGATCGACTTCGCCCACCTGGACGAGAGCGTCGTGGGCGAGGCGCGACCGGGCATTGTGGAGTACCGCCCCGCGGGCAAGTCCCTGTACGTCCTCGCAGGCGGCAGTCCGGTGAACCTCGCGGCCGGCAGGACCTACGGCGACGACCTCTGGGACCTCTTCAGCGCCGTCACGATCCTGAGCTGCGACTGGCTGCTCACCGAGGGCTGGCGCACCGCGAAGCCGGGCGTGCAGCCGCTGCCGCTCGACCTCCAGTCCCGTGTGGCCCGCCTCGCCGCCTCTCCCGCGGCGTCGTCCGCCTTCCACACGAGAATCGAACCGGCATCAACGGACGGTCACGTCCTGCAGGAGCTCGTGGGTCCTCAGCTCGGCAACAGCACGAGCCACACGATGGCGCACTCGACGCTGGCTCCGGGCGCCGTCGTCGAGGAGCACTTCCACCTGCGAACCGAGGAGACCTACGTCGTGCTGGCGGGATCGCTCACCGTGCGGCTCGACGGCGTCCCCACGACCCTTCGGACCGGTGACGTCGTGGCCATCCCGCCCGGTGTCCACCACGGAGCGACCGCGGGCAGCGAGGGCGCACGGTTCATCGCGACGTCCGTTCCGCCGTGGGAACCGACCGACCACCACCTCTCCCCGAGCCGCGAGACCAGCTGAGAGGGCATCGCGCGGCAACCAGGGCGGTGGATGTCCGCATGGGGTGACACCCTTCCGCGCATGATCGGACGCTGGCACGGCCTGGTGATCGACTGCCCCGACCCGCGGGGCCTCGCGGAGTTCTACGAGGAGGTGCTCGGCATGGTCAGGGTGCAGGACGACGGCGGGTTCGTCGTCATCGGTGACGCACCCGACCGGCCCGGCGTGGCGTTCGCACTGGTCGAGGACTGGCAGCCGCCGAAGTGGCCGGACGAACCCGCGCACGTGCACGTCGACGTGCGGGTGGACGACCTCGCGTCGGCGGGCGAGCAGGTGCTCGCGCTGGGCGCTCGGCGGCTCGAAGGGGGTGGCGAGCGGTTCCACGTGTACGCGGATCCCGCAGGCCACCCCTTCTGCCTCGTCAGCTGGTAGCCCCTCGGTGACGAAGATCATGTCTGACTTGCGGAACCGGTGCCGTGGTGCCTTGCCCGGTTTGTAACGACTTCATCGGCCGTGCATGACTTGGACGCCGCGATCCGGCATTCTGCGCGAATGACACTCCGTCAGGCGAGCGACTTCGCCCAGTTGTCCACCGAGATCAAGCAGGCGGGCCTGCTCGATCGGCGGCGCGGCTACTACATCGCCCGGATCGGCGCGAACCTGGCGGTCTACGCGGGAGCCTGGACAGCGTTCGCGCTGCTGGGCGACTCCTGGTGGCAGCTCGCGGTCGCGGTCGTGCTGGCGGTGATGACGACGCAGATCGCGTTCATCGGTCATGACGCCGGGCACAAGCAGATCTTCTCCTCCCGGCGGTGGAACGAGATCACCGGATACGTCCACAGCGGACTCATCGGGGTCAGCTACGACTGGTGGGTCGGCAAGCACAGCCGCCACCACGCCAACCCCAACCACGAGGACGAGGACCCGGACGTCGACATCTCGGTGCTCGCGTTCACGCAACGGCAGGGCGAGGCCAAGCGCGGGCCGCTGCGGTGGATCGCCTCGCACCAGGCGGTGCTGTTCTTCCCGCTGCTGCTGCTCGAAGGCTTCGCGCTGCACTGGCACTCGATCCGCCACTCAGGACGCGAGCGCTTCCTGATGATCGCGAACGTCGTCGTGTACCTGGGCGTGGTGTTCTGGGTGCTCTCCCCCGTGTACGCGATCGCGTTCGTGCTGGTGCACCAGTGCCTGTGGGGCCTCTACATGGGATGTTCCTTCGCCCCCAACCACAAGGGGATGCCGGTCCTGTCGGCGGGGCACTCGCTCGACTTCCTGCGCAAGCAGGTGCTGACGTCGCGCAACATCCGCGGCAGCTGGTTCACCGACTTCCTGCTCGGCGGGCTGAACTACCAGATCGAGCACCACCTGTTCCCCAGCATGCCGCGACCGCACCTGCGGCACGCCCAGGTGATCGTGAGCAAGTTCTGCCACGAGCGCGGGATCTCCTATGCGCAGTGCGGGTTGTTGCGCTCGTACGGGTACGTGCTGGAGCACCTGCACGAGGTCGCGGCACCGCTGCGCAAAGCCGCGGTCTGATTCCCGCCAGACTCCTGGACGTCGCCCGGCCAG
>JASLAV010000131.1 GCA_030146905.1 Lentzea sp.
CGCGCCGCGGCCTCGGCGTGCGCGCGCAACTCGGTGGCCCTGTTCGTGCCGTGCCACCGCGTGATCCGGATCGGCGGCAACCTCGGCGGCTTCCGCTGGGGCCTCGACGTCAAGCGCTGGCTGCTCGCCCACGAGCGCTAAGCGACGAGGCCGATCTCCGGCGGCCCGGTCATGGTCAGCAGTTCCGTGCCGCACCGCGGGCACGACCTGGTGACCGGCCACACCGTGTTGCTCTGCAGGGAGTGCTCGCCGCTGAACCAGTCGTCCTCGCCGGCGTCGCGGCAGGTGCGGCAGCCGACGCGGTAGTGCAGCCGGGCCCACGGGAACGCGCCGAGTTCGCTGCCACGCTCGTCCGGGCTCTTGAGATCGGTGAACGGCGACCACCAGAAGGACACCCTGCAGCGCAGGGTCTGGGTGGCGTCGTTCCCGGCGGTGTCGAAGCCGGTGACGCGGATCGGCGCCGGGTGCCTACCCACGTCGTCCGCGTCGTCCTGCCACTCCAGCTGTCCGCGGGAGGAGTGGCACAGGCCGTGCGCGGCGCCGTGGTGCAGGACGACGGTCCTGCCCACCCGGCGGCACACGAAGCAGTCGTGCGAGTACTCCAGCCGGTTCGACCACACGAAGTGGGCGGCCGGGGTGACCTCGACGCGGGCGGTGATTTCCACGTGGGACAGCACTCGCCGAGGCTAGGCCCTGTCCTGCGGGTCCGTTCGATGAGAGTCACGGTCGAGAGACCCGGAGGCGGTGCCACCGCGACGCCCTCATACCGGGCGCGGTGCCGCCTCCGGGGCCCTCGGCCGCGACTATCGCGGACGAGACCCGCAGGACAGGGCCTGGCCAACTCAGGCCAGCGACATCTCCAGCGTGGACCCGGTGCGCGCCTTGCGGACCCTCAACCGGGTGGGGATCCGCTGCCGCAGCTCCTCCACGTGCGACACCAGCCCGACGACACGGCCGCCGGCGCGCAGCTCGTCGAGCGTGTTCATGACGATGTCCAGCGTGTCGGAGTCGAGCGTGCCGAAGCCCTCGTCGACGAACAGGGTGTCGAGCAGCGCGCCGCCTGTCTCGTTGGCCACCACGTCGGCCAGGCCGAGTGCCAGTGACAGCGAGGCCAGGAACGACTCGCCGCCCGACAGCGTCTTGGCGGGACGCGACCGGCCCGAGTAGTCGTCCAGCACGTCGAGGCTCAGACCGCCGCGGGTGCCGCGGGCGCCGGCCGAGTCGGAGTGCACGAAGCTGTAGCGCCCCTGGCTCATGCGGTGCAGCCTGGCCGACGCGGCGACGGCGACCTCCTCCAGGCGGGCCGCCAGCACGTACGAGCGCAGGGTCATCTTCTTCGAGTTCTGGCCGCGGCCGTTGATCACGTCGGTCAGCGCGTCCAGTTCGGCGTAGGTGGCCTCCAGCGGCTCCAGCGACTTCCGCTCGGCGCGCAGGCGGGCGGCGAGTTCGCTCACGCGCTCCAGTGCCGCTCTGGCGCGGGCGAGGCCGGTCGCCGCCGAGGAGGCGGCCGCACGGGCGGAGGAGGCCTGGGCGGTCACCTCGGCCAGGTCGACCTCCTCGTCGGGGTCGACCTCCGCCAGCTCCTCCAGCGTGGCGAGGGCGGAGGCGCGGGCGCGTTCCCACTTGGCGATGCGGTCGTCCAGCGCTTCCAGCTTGATGGCCGGGCGGTGGGCGGCCAGTGCGGTCTCCACGTCGGGGAAGCCCGCCTCCGCGGCCAGCGCGGCGACCGAGGCCTGCTGCTCCTCGACGCGGGCCAGGGCGGCGGCGCGGGCGTTGCGGCGCTCGTCCAGCTCCACCAGCGCCTTCGCCAGGCGCAGGAGGTGGTCGCGGCGCGTCAGGACGTCCTCGTGCTCGCCGCGGGCCTTGTCCAGGCGGGCGGCGCGTTGTTCCACGACCGCGGCCAGCGACGTGTGCTCGGTGCGCAGCCCGACCAGGTCCTGCTCGACCTTCGCCTTCTCGGTCGCCAGCTGCTTGCTCTTGGCTTCGAGCCCGACGAACTCGGTCTGGCGCTGCGAACGGGTGCGGGCCAGCTCCAGGGCCGTGCGGTACTCCGACAGCACGGCGGAGGGCTCGTCGGAGCCGAGCACCTCCCAGCAGGCCTGGATGCGCAGCTCTGCGGCGTGGGCGGCCCGTTCGGCCTCGTTGCGGCGGTCGAGGGCGGCCTGCTCGTCGCGGGCGGCCTCCTCCTCGGCGGTGGCGCCGACACCGCCCAGCATCGGCTGGGCGGGGGCGGGGTGGCTCGGCGAACCGCAGACGGCGCAGGGCTTGCCGCGCTTGAGGGCCGCGGCCAGCTCGATGGCCATGTTCTCGAGCCGCTGCTGGCGAACCTGCTGCAGGACGTCCTTGGCCTTCTGGTGGACGTCGATCGCCTGGTGCAGCTCGTTCTTGGTGCGTTCCAGCGCCCGCGCCGCACCGGGCAACGCCTCGGCCGCGTCCGCGCGGGCCTTCAGCGACTCCAGGCGGCCCGACGCCTCGACGGCGGCGTCCAGCTGGGCGCGGCACTGGGCCAGGCGGTCGGGCAGCAGCTCCAGTTCGGTGTCGAGCGCGAGCAGTCGGCGCTCGACCTGGTGCGAGGAGTTCTTCAGCTCCGACAGCTTGCGCACGTCGGCCTTCTGGCGTTCGGCCTCCGCCGCCAGCTCGCTCAGGCCACCGGCCTCCTCGCGGTGGCGCTCGGCGTCCTCCCGCAGCGAGGAACCCTCGTAACCCAAGCTCGCCAACGCTTCCGCGGCACGGGTCGCGTCGCGCACGGCGAACTCGTAGGACTGCCGGAGCTTCGCGATCTCGGTGTGGGCCGGCACGACGGGAGCCGCGCGGCGGGCGGCGTCGCGTTCGGCGAACCACGACGCCGAGTCGGCCGCCTCGACGCGGGCCAGCAGCTCGCGGGCCTCGCGGACGCGGCGGAGCTGGTCGGCCTGCACGCGGGCCTGGGCCAGCAACGCGTCCGCGCCGTCGGCCACACCCGCCGTCTCCTCCGCCAGTGCCTCGGCCTCCCCGACGGCGCGGGACAGCCGCTCCAGCACCGACTCCAGCCAGCCGGGTTCGTCGGAAGGCTCCTCCGAGGCGGCCTCCGCGACGCGGTGCAGCAGCTTGGCCGCGCCCTGACGGCGTTCCTCCAGCACACGGCCGGCCACGACCCGCTTGTCGCGGAACCACTTCTCGACGTCGAGGAACCGCTCGGTGCCGAAGAGCTTCTCCAGCAGCACCTCGCGTTCGGCCGTGTCCGACCGCAAAAACTTGGCGAACTCCCCCTGCGGCAGCAGCACGACCTGGAAGAACTGCTCGTACGACATGCCCAGCAGGTCCTCGACGGCGCGCGCCACGTCGTCGATGCGGGTGATGCCCTCGCCGTCCCAGCCCTCCAGCCACGTCAGCGAGCACTTCGCTGGCTGCGTGGTGAACCCGCCGCCGCGCTTCTTCGGCCTGTCGAACTCCGGCGAGCGCACGATCCGGAACCGCCGCGACTGCACCGTGAGCTCCAGCGACACCTCCGTGGGCACCTCGGGGTCCGCGTACTCGCAGCGCAGCTTCTTCACGTCGCCACGCGCGCCCGGCACCCGGCCGAACAGCGCGAACGCCACCGCGTCGAGCAGCGTCGTCTTGCCGGCGCCCGTGTCGCCGTGCAGCAGGAACAACCCGTCGGCGCCCAGCTCGTCGAAGTCGACGGCCTCCGGCCGCGGGTAGGGGCCGAACGCCGTCAGCTCCAGGCGGTGCAGTCTCATCGCTCCTGCTCCCTCGCCACCGATGCGAACGCCTCGCGCAGCAACGCCTTCTCCGCCTCTGACGGCTCGGAGCCGCGGGCGTCCGACACGAAGCAGCAGGCCACTTCCTCGTCGGTCCGGCCGCGCACCCTGTCCGCGTAGGTCATGTCGTGCCGCGGCCCCTGCTCCGGCCGCCACTCCACGTGCACAGCGTGCTCGAACCGCTTCTGCAGCTGCCGCAACGCGTCCATCGGCCGCACGTGGTCCGTGAGCACCACGGACAGGAAGTGGTCCTCCAGCGGCTTGTGCGCCGGGTCCTCCAGCACCTCGGCGAGCATCCCCGTCACCGTGGCCAGTTGCCGCGGCACCGGCAGGTCGCGCCGCTCCACCCCGACCAGCCCACCGGCGTCGAGCTCCACCAGCCACACCGACTTGCGGTGCCGCGCCTCGGAGAACGAGTACGCCAGCGGACTGCCCGAGTACCGCAGGTTCTCCGCGAGCGTCTGCGGCCCGTGCAGGTGCCCGAGAGCCACGTAGTCGACGCCGGAGAACACCCGCATCGACACGTCCTGCACGCCGCCCACCGCGATGGTGCGCTCCGACTCCGACGGCGCCCCGCCCGTGACGAACGCGTGGGCCAGCACCACGGACCGCGCCCCGCGCGATGCCAGGTCGGCGCGAATCCGGCGCATCGCCTCGGTCAGCACAGGGGCGTGGCCCTTGTCCGCCACCCCGAGCACGTGCCGCGCCGGTTCCGGCTCCAGGAACGGGATCCCGTACACCGCGACGGGCCCGTGCTCGTCCTCCAGCTCGACCGGCTTGTCCAGCAACGAGATCTGCGTGCGCAGGTGCAGCCCGCCCGCCGCCGCGAACTCCCCGAACACCCCGATCCTGGCCGCCGAGTCGTGGTTGCCCGGCGTGATCACGATCTTCGCCCCCGCCGCGCGGATCCTCATCAGCACCCGCGCGCACAACGCCACCGCGTCCGCCGACGGCACGGCCCTGTCGTAGAGGTCGCCGGAGATGACCACGACGTCGACCTTCTCGGAAGACGCCAGGTCAGCGAGGCCGCTCAGCACCGACTCCTGCTCCACGAGCAGGTCCCGGCCGTGGAAGGTCCGCCCCACGTGCCAGTCGGAGGTGTGCAGGATCCGCATGGCGACACCGTAGAGACGACGTCCGACAAATCTCCGGGAGGGTTCCCGGCGTGTCACCCGATCGAGTTCAACATCCGTGGGGGAGCATCATCGGTGCCGTGACCGCAGTGATCATCACCGCCTCGATCGTCCTGGCGCTCGTCAGCGCCGGGGCGCTGCTGTTCGTCTGGCGCCTGTACCAGGACAGCGTCCGCCGCACCGACGAAGCGCTCGCCGCCATCGGTGCCGAACGCGCGCGTTACGACGCACAGCAGGTGGCCCTCCAGCGCTACGAAGTCGCGTTCTCCAGCGTTTCCGGACGCGGTGAGCTCGGCGAACAGGTGCTAGTGGAGACGGCGCGCGCCCTCGGCCTGAGGGAAAACCTCCACTACACGCTGCAGACCGACGTGGCCGGCGGCGGAGCGGTTCGCCCCGACATGGTCCTGAACGTGGGCGGCGGCCGTCAGGTCCCCGTCGACTCGAAGATGTCCATGGCCTGCTGGGCGGAAGCGGTCGAGACGGACGACCCGCAGGAACGCCAGGACGCGCTGCGCGTCCACGTCCGCAACATCCGTTCGCGTGCCGCCGAACTGGCCGGCAAGGGCTACCAGCGCTGGGCGGACGCCATCTACGGCACGATCATGTTCGTCCCCAACGACGGCGCGGTCGTCGCCGCGCTCGACACCGACCCGGAACTGCTGCGCTGGCTGCTGGACCGCCGCGTCTTCCTGTGCGGCCCGACGGGGTTCGCCGTGATCGCGTCGTCGGCGATGTTCGCGGTCACCGAACGCGCGCTGGCCGAGGACGTCGAACAGGTCAGGCTGCAGGCGGGCAGGGCGAACCGCGCCGCCGACACCGCCATCGAGGCGGTCAACCTCTCCACCACGCACCTGCAGCGCTTCCTCTCCGCGCGCCGCCGCGAGCTGGACGCGCTCGAAGGCTTCCGGGCGAGCGTGGAGCCGCTCACGGACGCCTCCGCCACCCCGACGCCCCTCCCGCTCGTCCGAAGGGCGGACGAACAGTCCGCATAAAACGCACGGAGCGTGCATGGAGGTTGCTTCTGCGTGAGAAAGCCGCGGACTGACGAACACCGATTGGCCGAACGGCTACCGTGTGCGGCGTGAGTGAGTTGCGCGAGCGTTCAGCAGCCTTCGATGACGAGGTCGAAGACTACGACGCGGTTCCGTGGAACTACCGGGCCATCTTCGGCGAGTTCAGGGGAATCCCGTGGTGGGCCGCGATCCTGTGCGCCCTCCTACCGGCGTTCATCGGCGCGTTCATCGACATCAACTCCAGCAAGACCGTCGGCTGGACGTTCAACGTGGTGTTCTTCGCGGGCGCGCTGGCGGGCATCCTGCTGGTGCAGCGCCGCAGCCTGTTCGCCCCGATGGTGCAGCCACCGCTCATCCTGGCCGCCACGGTGCCCACGCTCGTGCTGCTCACTGGCGGAGTCGCGAAGGGCGGCCTGTCCGCCATGGCGCTGGGCCTGGGCAAGCCGCTGATCGACAGCTTCCCGGTCATGGCCGTCACGACGGGCGTCACCGTCGCACTGGGCATCCTGCGGATCGTGCTGCAGAAGGACCCGAACCGCCCGACCAGGGACGAGGTCCGCGAGGCCAAGGCGGAGATCAAGGAGCGGGGCAAGCCGGCCCGCAAGCCCCGCGAGGAGGCCTCCGACGAGGACCGCCCGCGCCGCCCCCGTCCCGAGCGCGCCGAACCCGCGGAGGGCACTCCTGCCCGCCGGCCGAGGCCGGAGGGAACGCCCGCCCGCCGCCCGCGTCCGGACGGTGCGTCACGCGGTGAGCGCCCGGCAGGTCAGCGCAAGCCCCGCCCGCCGCGCGACGACCGTTGACGCCTGGACCTACCCGCGTCAGGTGACGCACCTCGACGTGAGCCGGACCGCTGTGGTGTCCGCGGGCGCGGACACCACAGCCGAGAAGGTCCTGATCAGCGGACGAGGTCCTTGCGGAGCTCACGCGGCAGCGAGAACGTGATCCGCTCGTTCGCCGTGGTGATCTCCTCGACCTCGCCGTAGCCCTGCGTCTCGAGGTGCTTCAGCAGCTCCATCACCAGCAGGTCGGGCACCGACGCGCCGGACGTGACGCCGACGGTCTCTACGCCCTCCAGCCACGCAGGGTCGACCTCCTTGGCGTAGTCGATCAGGTACGCGGCCTTGGCGCCGTGCTGCAGCGCGACCTCGACCAGCCGGACCGAGTTGGAGGAGTTCTTCGAGCCCACGACGAGCTCCAGGTCGCACGACGGCGCCATCGTCTTCACCGCGGTCTGGCGGTTCGAGGTGGCGTAGCAGATGTCGTCGGACGGCGGGTCCTGAAGCTCGGGGAAGCGGTCCTTGAGCTGCCGGACGCGCACCATGGTCTCGTCGACCGAGAGCGTCGTCTGCGACAGCCAGATCACCTTGTTCGGGTCGCGCACCTGGACGTTCGCGGCGTCCTCCGCGGTGTCGACGAGCTGGACGTGGTCCGGCGCCTCACCGGCGGTGCCCTCGACCTCCTCGTGGCCCTCGTGGCCGATCAGGAGGATGTCGTAGTCCTCCTTGGCGAACCGCACCGCTTCTTTGTGGACCTTCGTCACGAGCGGGCAGGTGGCGTCGATCGTGCGCAGCGAACGCTGCTCGGCCTCCTCGTGGACGGCGGGCGACACGCCGTGCGCCGAGAACACCACGAGCGCGCCCTCGGGAACCTCGTCCGTCTCGTTGACGAAGATGGCACCGCGGTCGGACAGCGTCTCCACGACGTACTTGTTGTGGACGATCTCCTTGCGCACGTACACGGGTGCGCCGTACTTCTCGAGGGCGAGCTCGACCGTCTCCACGGCGCGATCAACGCCCGCACAGTAACCACGCGGCTTCGCCAACAGGACTCGCTTGGGCATGCCTCCAAGGGTACCCAGCTCCGTTCCTAGGCATTCGACGTGCAGTTGCGGCAGGCTAGGCGGTATGAAGCCACTGCCTTTGGGTGTCCGGGTCGCCGCCGGGCTCGCGGTGACCGCCCTCGAACAGGCCCGCAAGCTGCCGCAGCAGCTCGCGGGACTCCCGTTGACGGTGGTCAGCGAGGCGATGCAGCTGTCCATGCGCGTGCAGCAGCATGTGACCGAACTCGCCATCAAAGGTGACGACGTCCTCTCCGGACTGAGGCCTGCGGAGGAAGAGCCGGAGTGGGCGACGTTCGACGAGGACGAGACGCCCGTCACGACTTCTCAGGAAACTCCCGCCGACGACCCG
Source organism: Lentzea sp. (assembly GCA_030146905.1). The sequence goes on from JASLAV010000131.1 coordinate 8,076, forward strand.
TGGGAGGAAGAGGAGCGCGCGATCGCCGAGGTCCCGGTGTTCCTGCCGTCCTACGACGAGCTGTCGATCGCCCAGCTGCGCGCCCGGTTGCGCAACCTGGACGCGGAACAGCTGGAGGAGCTGCTGCGCTACGAGCAGGCGCACGAGGCGCGGCCCGAGTTCGTCGGCATGCTCAACCGCCGGATCGCGACGGTCAAAGCGCAATCGTGACTGACGCGAAATCCACACCGGAAAACCCCTGGCCGGTGCGGACGGTGGCCCGCAAGCTGCTCGACTGGATCAACCGGCTCGGCGACGTCTGGGTCGAGGGCCAGGTCACCCAGCTCAACGCGCGCAGCTCCACCGCGTTCCTGACGCTGCGCGACCCGAGCGTCGACATGTCGATGTCGATCACCTGCAACGCCGGGATGATCCGCGAGCTGCAGCTCACCGAGGGCAGCAGGGTGATCGCGCACGGGAAGATCAGCTTCTACCCGAACCGCGGCACGCTGTCGTTGCGCGCGGACGACATCCGCGCGGTCGGCGTCGGCGAGCTGCTGGCGCGCATCGAGCGCCTGCGCAAGCTGCTGCACGCGGAGGGCCTCTTCGACCCGCGCCGCAAGCGCCGGCCGCCGTTCCTGCCGAACAAGATCGGTCTCATCACCGGACGGGCGTCGGCGGCGGAGCGGGACGTGCTGACGAACGCGCGGAACCGTTGGCCGGGAGCGCACTTCCGCGTCATCAACGTCGCCGTGCAGGGTCCGACGGCCGTCACGCAGGTGATGACCGCTCTGTCCACTCTGGACAGAGACCCGGAGTGCGATGTGATCATCATCGCGCGCGGTGGCGGCAGCGTGGAGGACCTGCTGCCGTTCTCCGACGAGGCGCTGTGCCGCGCGGTGTCGACCTGCCGCACGCCGGTGCTGTCGGCGATCGGGCACGAACCGGACACCCCGCTGATCGACCACGTCGCTGACGTGCGTTGTTCGACGCCCACCGACGCGGGCAAACGGGTGGTTCCCGACGTCGCCGAGGAGAGTGAACGCGTCCGGCAGATGCGCGACCGCGGACGGCGCGCGCTGCACGGCTGGGTCGACCGTGAGCGCAAACTGCTCGACGCGCTGCGTTCCCGACCAGTACTTTCGGATCCGTACGGCCCGCTGGAGCGCCGCGCGGAGGAAGTGAAGCGTTTTCGCGAGCAAGGCCGCAGGGCCGTCACGCAACGACTCGATCGGGAGGACGTCCACCTCTCGGGGACGAAAGCCCGCTTGACGACCCTCGGACCAGCCGCCACGCTGGCCCGCGGATACGCCGTTGTGCAACTCGTCACACCCGACGGGCCCGACGGGGTCCTGCGTTCTGTGACGGACGCGCCAGGCGGAACACAGCTGCGGGTGCGCGTCGTTGACGGAGCAGTGCTGGCGACGGTGACCAGCGCGGAAACCGATTCGGAAGGGGGAGGTACCGATGATGCGTGATGCCGTGTTCCTGCCCCTGACCATGGAGGCCGCCGGCTCGTGCGGGTCGGGCCTGCGCACGAAGGCGGAGGCGGCGAACCGCGCAGCGGCGGAGTGCTGGACGGCGATGGTGGGCGACTGCGACTCCACCGGCCGCCGCACGCTGATCCTCACGCTGCACGACCTGAGCGAGGCCACCGCCGGAACGGTGCAGTACCGGCGCGTCGCGGAGGCCGAAGCGCTCATCGACGAGGCGGTGCGAGAAGGTGACGGCGAGGAGTTCGCGGAGGCGCTGGTCGGGTACGACCTGGCCGTCGCGACCGTGCTGAGCCGTCTGAGGAGCCAATCCGCGTGAGTTCGGAAACGACCCAGAAGAACACCGCACCGGGTTACGAAGCCGCCCGCGACGAACTCGTCGAGGTGGTCCGCAAGCTGGAGGCCGGCGGTCTGTCCCTCGAGGACTCGCTGGCGCTGTGGGAACGCGGCGAGGCTCTCGCCAAGACGTGTGAGCAGCATCTCGCCGGTGCGCGCGAGCGAATCGATGCAGCTCTCGCCGTGGTCGAGGAGGACGTTTCGGACGCGTGATCCCGTGCAAGGATTCAGTTGCCGATCACAAATCCGGCACGCTGAGTAGTCGCATGGAGGCGCGCAATGGTGAACACCCCCGCGGAACGACGTCGCGAGGCCCCGGACAGGAACCTGGCGCTGGAGCTCGTGCGCGTCACCGAGGCAGCGGCGATGGCCGCGGGCCGGTGGGTGGGACGCGGTGACAAGAACGGCGGTGACGGCGCCGCGGTCGACGCGATGCGCAAGCTGATCCACACCGTCTCGATGCGCGGTGTCGTCGTGATCGGCGAGGGCGAGAAGGACGAGGCGCCCATGCTGTTCAACGGCGAGGAGGTCGGCAACGGCGAGGGCCCCGAGTGCGACGTCGCGGTCGACCCGATCGACGGCACCACGCTGATGGCCAAGGGCATGCCGAACGCGCTGGCCGTGCTGGCGGTGGCCGAGCGCGGGGCGATGTTCGACCCGTCCGCCGTGTTCTACATGGAGAAGCTCGCCGTCGGCCCGGAGGCCGCCGACGTCATCGACATCAGCGCGCCT
>JASLAV010000143.1 GCA_030146905.1 Lentzea sp.
TCTTTGATCCCGGTCACGCTCTCTCTGCTGCTCCTCGGCGGCACCGCCGCCGAGGCGGCGGACAACCCCTACGAACGCGGTCCCGCACCGACCAACTCGAGCATCGAGGCGACGCGCGGCCCGTTCGCCGTGTCGGAGACCTCCGTGTCGTCGCTGGTCAGCGGCTTCGGTGGTGGCACGATCTACTACCCGACGAGCACCGCCTCCGGCACGTTCGGCGCGGTCGCCATCTCCCCCGGCTACACCGGCACGCAGTCCACCATCTCGTGGCTGGGCCCGCGCATCGCGTCGCAGGGCTTCGTCGTGTTCACGATCGACACCAACTCGATCTACGACCAGCCCGACAGCCGCGCGTCCCAGCTCCTCGCCGCGCTGGACTACCTGACCCAGCAGAGCACCGTGCGGAGCCGCATCGACTCCACCCGGCTCGGCGTCATGGGCCACTCGATGGGTGGCGGCGGCACGCTGCGCGCCGCCAGCCAGCGCCCGGCCCTGCAGGCGGCGATCCCGCTGACGGGCTGGCACACGACGAAGAACTGGTCGTCGGTGCGCGTGCCGACGATGGTCATCGGCGCCGAGGACGACTCGGTCGCCTCGGTCTCGTCGCACTCGGAGCCGTTCTACACGTCGCTGCCGTCCACGCTGGACAAGGCGTACCTGGAGCTGAACAACGCCTCGCACTTCGCACCGAACTCGCCCAACACGACCATCGCGAAGTACAGCATCTCCTGGCTCAAGCGGTTCATCGACAACGACACCCGCTACGAGCAGTTCCTCTGCCCGGCGCCGGGCCGCAGCACCCTCATCGAGGAGTACCGCGACACCTGTCCGCACTCCTGATCCGAGCACGGGCCGCGGCGCTCTCCCGAACGGGGCGCCGCGGCCCGTTCCCATTTCTCAGGCCAGGTGACCGTCCGGCCGCACCAGTCCGGCCTCGGTCTCCACGTGACGACCGGTGCGAAGCCGCTCGAAGAGCGAGCCGCGGTCCGGCACCCGCCTCCCCGTCGCGTACGCCACGTCCAGCCCCGACAACCGTTCGGCGAGGATCAGCGACATGTCCGGCGCGGACGCGATCAGCCCGCTCACCACGGCCCGCAACGCCTGCCCCTCGGCCGAATAACCCGTCATCAACGCGGTCTGCGCCCTGGTGTGCCGGAGCAGGTCGGTGCCGACGGGGTGGCGTTCGTCGTGGTAGGTGTCGAGCAACGAGTCGCCGGCCCGCCCGGTGACGACGGCGGCGAGCTTCCAGCCGAGGTTGTGCGCGTCCTGGATGCCGACGTTCATGCCCACGCCACCGGTCGGGAAGTGCATGTGCGCGGCGTCGCCCGCGAGCAGGACGCTGCCGGACCGGTAGGTCTCCGCCTGGCGGGTGGCGTTGCCGAAGCGGGACAACCACCTCGGGTCGCGCATGCCGAAGTCGGTTCCCGCGATCGCCCTCACCGTGGCACGCAGCTCGTCGAGGGTGAGCTCACCGGGCCACTCGGCGGCGTTCGAGCCGGGATCCGCGCCGACGACGCGGTGCAGGCCACCGGGCAGCGGCACGACCAGCAAGCCCCCGTCCACGCCCGTGACGCTCGCGAACCCGCGGTCGGGCGGCGCGTCGAGCACCACGTCGCCGAGCCAGCCCCACGTCGTGGCGTCGGTGCCGGGAAAGCCGATGCCCGCGGCGGTACGCACGGTGCTGCGCGTCCCGTCGCACCCGGCCACGTACCGCGCGGCCACGACCTCACCGGCCAGTTCGACGCCGTCGTCCGTCAGCCCCGTCACCCGGCAACCGCGTCGGATCTTCGCGCCCAGCCGGACCGCGCGTTCCTCCAGCAGCTCCTCGGTGCGGGCCTGCGGCAGGGCCAGCGTGAACGGGTAGGGCGTGTCGAGGACCGAGAAGTCCATGCGGTCGGGCAGCCCGCCGAAGTGCCCGTTCGGGATGCGGATGCCCTCGGCCAGGAACGGCTCCACGACGCCGCGGCAGTCGAAGATCTCGATCGTGCGGGGGTGGATCGTGAGGGCCTTCGAGTTCTGGTCCCGCTCCTCCCGCGCCTCCAGGACCGTGACGGTGGCTCCGCCCAGCCGCAGTTCTCCCGCCAGCCACAGGCCGGTCGGCCCCGCGCCCACGATGACGACGTCGTCCACCACACACTCCCTTGGTCACTGACCAACACTGTGTGGCCGAGTAGACTAGGTCAGTGACCAAGAGTCAAGCGGACGTGGTGCGCACCGCGCTGGAGATCCTCGACGAGCGCGGCGCCGACGCGGTGTCCATGCGGGCCATCGCGCAACGGCTCGACGACCGGATGAACACCGTGCTGTGGCACGTCAAGACGAAGGCACGGCTCGAAGAGCTGATGTCGGACGCGATCGTCGCGGGGGGGTCGCTCGACGCCCTGCCGGTGCCCTGGCGCGCCCGCGCCCCCGAGATCGTCCGCCGCGACCGGCGGGCCCTGCGGGCGCACCGGGACGGCGCCGCGGTCGTGGCGGGGACCTACGCCGCCGAACCGGCCACGCTGGACACCGCGGAAGCGCTCGTGGCCGCACTCCTGGACGGCGGCCTGTCCGAGCGCGAGGCCGCCTGGACGTGCTGGGGGCTCATCTACTTCGTGCTCGGGCTGACGCAGGAGGAGCAGTCATCGCCCGGT
>JASLAV010000174.1 GCA_030146905.1 Lentzea sp.
TCGGCGAACGCCGGCCCGCGCCACACCGCGAGCGCCTCCCGGTAGCGCTGCGGCGTGCGTTCCCGGCGCGCGGCGTCGAGCAGCTCGGTGAACCGGGTGAGGTCCAGCTCGGCGGGGCCGACCGACATCAGGTAGCCGGGCGGGCGCGACTGCAGCCGCGATCCGACGACCTTGCGCAGCTGGTAGACGTAGACCTGCAGGTTCTTGAGCGCCGTCTTGGGCGGCGCGTCGTCCCACAGCACGCTGATCAGCCGGTCGACCGGCAGCACCTGTCCAGGCTGGGCGAGCAGGAGCGCGAGCACGGCCCGTTGCTTGGGCGGCCCCAGAGCCAAGCGCGCGCCGTCGTCGGAACAGCACTCCAACGGCCCGAGCACCCGGAACTCCACGTTCGTGATCGTAACTACAAGACGCACTGTTCCGAGAGCCGCTGTCGCTGCTGTCTTGGTCGCACCGCAGACAGGGGGATTAGGCCGGTTCAGTGATGACCGATTCGATCCGAACGATCGCGACAGCCGGAAATATGGTCAAGAATTGCGGCGGAAGCAAAGATTCTAACGCGGACAAGCCTTGCCCGGGAGAACATCACCGACCCGGAGCAGGCCATGTTGACCATTCGCGTGAACGCGTCCTCCGACAGTCCTGGTGCCCGTATCGTGAAAGGCCACAGCGGATGCGCCGCGGGGGTCACGAGGATGTAGCCGATGACGTTCGGAGCGAGCATACGCAGGACACGCCGCAAGCAGTCGAAACCCGGATCATCGACGATGCTGGGCTCAGTGGTGGAATCCGTGCAGTCCTACGTGCTCCATGCCGGCGTCATCGGCATTGTGGAAGGCGTGCTCGGTATTCTCGCTGTAGGTGGAATTTTGAGCGCGCTCCTGGGACAGCCCGGCATCCGCGCAGCGGCTGTCATCGCCGTGATCGTGGCGGTTCTGGGACTGTTCATCCTCCTCGTCGCCAACAAGCTGGAGTGGCGGCGCCGGACCGAACTCCACCGGCGACTCCTGCTCCACTACTGCAACGTGCTCCACGAGCGGTGCAACTTCACCTGGAGTGTCACCGACTGGCGCCAGGTGGTGACTATCGAGGCGAACGGCGACGCGCACGAAAAGATCACGTTCACCGCCGTCTCGGACTGCGACGCCTTGGACTTCATCACGTTCTGGGAAGGCCCGAACTGGGAAGAGTGGCCGGAGAAGCACCGCAGGAAGACCGACGTCCGAGTGCGAAGCGTCGAACTCAACGGAGAGGGCGGCAGCCGCTTCGACGTCACCTTCTACTGGCTGAGCAGAGGGCGCCTGAAGGTGACGGTGCACCTGAGCGAACCCGCTCCACGTGGTACCGAAATCCACCTGGATGCGGAGTTCACCTGGCCGGCGAAATGCCTTCCATTCGTTCAGGGGGCCCCTGAACAGTTCGTCAGGAAGTTCGCACCCGGTCCCGAACACCTCGAGTACACGGTCATCCTGCCGCCCGGCTGCAACAGCTACTTCGACGGAGTGGGCCTGAAGTCGGGGACCGACCGGTACTCCATTCAGCGGCGCACGAACAGCAGCGGGCGTGAGGAGATCAGCCTCATGGCCGATGGGGTAGCCACCGGCACACGAGTGGGCATGAAACTGGACATCAAATAAGGCGCTCGCCTTACTTGTCGTCTGCCCCGCCGCTGCCGCCTTCTCCACCAAAGCCACGCACCGTTGACACTCCTGTTGCATCGAACCAGGGCACGCGTCACCAATCCCACGAGCGCCGCTTGCTCCGACCCACAGCAGTGAAAACCGGAATTACACGTTCTCGCCGCCACCAACAATGGCCGGAATTGGCACGACAAACAACCCGAGCGCCCACTTGGGCGCTCGGGTAAACCCTAGATCATCAACGGCCTTCTTGCAAAACAGCTCACCGCAGCGCCGCGGTGCGACGTAAGGCGCCGCCACGAGCGGAAAAATGGTGTAGCTACTTGACAGTTGGTGTCAAGTAGCTACACCATCGTCGAGTGGCAACCACCTCGGAACACGTGGACCTGCGGAACCACCTGATCCGGCTCGTGACGAGCCGGCTGCTCGACCCGCTGGAAATCCTTCTGCCGCAAGCAGATCTCGACGGCCTGCGGTCCTCCGCGGAGGCCGACGCCGAGATGTGGGCCGCGCAGATGCTGGGCCCCGACGACGCCGTGGCCCGGCAGACCACGGTCCGCCTGATGTCCGTGCTCCACCCCGGCGACACCCCGTTCGACCCGCCCGACACGTGGTGGGCCACGCCGCTGGGCCGTGTCGCCGCACGCCGCGTCGGCCACCCGAGCAAGGAGGGCGTGTCCTTCGGGGTGGCCGGCGCGATGCTCGGCATCACCCGCCAGGGAGTCCACGACCTCGTGACCCGCGACAAGCTGGCGCGCCACCCCGACGGCGGAGTGACCGTGGACTCCATCCGCGCCCGCCTCCTGAGGAGACACCCGTGAAGCTCGCAGCGACGGAGTACGGCTCCGCCGGCCGGCCGATCCTGCTCCTGCACGGTCTGGGCGGCGACAGGTCGGTGTGGGAAACGCTTGCGCCGCAACTGAACGGCCGCGCGTTGGCCGTCGACCTGCGCGGGCACGGCGAGTCACCCGACGGCCCGTGGGACTGGGAGGCGGTGCTCGACGACCTCGACACCACAGCGGTCCACTTCGGACTCGACGATCCCGTGGTCGTCGGACACTCGCTGGGCGGCATCCTCGCCGCCATGTGGGCGCTCCGGCACCCGTCGTGCCCCGGCGTCGTGAGCCTGGACGGACACCGTTCCGCCACAACGAGTCCGGCGAACTACGCGGGCCTGCCCGACGACGAGCTCCTCGCCGCCCTGGCACGCCTGAACGACATCTTCACCGCCCAGCAGGAGGCGACCACCCGCCCCGACCGCTCGATCACCTCGGTTCTGCGGACCGCGCCGGAGTTCCTGGACGCGCTGCCGGTCTTCGCCGGGGCGACCAGTCCGTTCCTGCTGGTGCTCGCCACGAGGAACCTGCCGGTTCCGCCCGATCTCCTGCCCCTGATGGACGCCCACCGAGCAGGCCTGCGCCGCGACCTTCCGACCTCCTGCCCGAACATTCGCGTGCACGAGATCGACGCGACGCACGGCATGGTCGTCGAGCAGCCCGCCGAGGTGGCGGCAGTCGTGAATCACTTCGTGAGCAACCGCTCCAACGCCTGACGAGCCCTGCGCGGCGCGGCGGCGTCGTGCTCCAGCTGCAGGAAGTGGTTGAGCGCCAGCATGACACCGAGGATCTCGTAGATCAGCTGGTCGGCGTCGGTGTCACGCGGCAGCTCGTCGTCGTTGACCGCACGGCGGATGTGGATCCGCAAGTCCCTGCGCCACAACGCGTTCAAGCCGGCCAGCGCATCGCGCACCGGCCCGCTCCGCCCGTCGAACTCGGACGTGGCCGCGGTGAAGAAGCAACCGCCGGGCAGCACGTTGCGCTCGAGGTACGACACCCAAGCCTCGCAGACCGCCTTCAGCCGAGTCAGCCCGGACGGCATCTGCTCGACCTTGCGGGGCACCTCCCGCAGGAACACCTCTGCCGCCTGGTCGACAACGGCGAGCTGCAACGTCTCCTTGGTGCCGAAGTGCCCGAGCAACCCGGCCTTGCTCATCCCGAGCTCCGCCGCGAGCCGCCCGATCGTGAGCCCCTCCAGCCCTTCCGCGGAGGCGATGGCCAGACTCCGGTCGAGGATGCGCTGCCGAGTCTCCAGCGTGTCGGCAACAGATCGGCGCGGGCTCATCGTCACAGTCTACGACCCTTTAGCTACCGACCGATCGGTTGCTATATTCGCCGCGTCGCAGCCTGCGCCCCGAAGAAGGAGCTCACCGTGCCCGGATCCCGCGTCGTCGCGCTAGGCCACCACCAGCCAGAACGCGTGCTGACCAACGCCGACCTGGAAAAGATGGTCGACACCAACGACGAGTGGATCCTCCAGCGCACGGGCATCTCGACCCGCCGCATCGCCTCCGCGACGGAGTCCGTGACCGACATGGCCGCCGGCGCGGCCTCGAAGGCCCTGGC
>JASLAV010000288.1 GCA_030146905.1 Lentzea sp.
GGCGCGTACGCGGCGTCGCCCGCCAGCGCGACCCTGCCGCGGTGCCAGCGGGGCATGCGGATCTGGCTGACACCGTCGAAGAACACGTCGTCCGCCTCGTGCATGGCGGCCAGCATTCCGGGGACCTCCCAACCCGCGTCGGCGAAGACCGCGGCGACGAGATCCCGTTGTGCTTCCGGGTTCGCGAACACGTCGGACGGCGGTTCCGGCCGGGCGAAGTTCAGGAAGGCGTGCACCTCGTCGTCCTCCCCCACGGCGTAGAGCGCCGCGGCCCTGCCCGGGGTGTTCCACATGACGGTCTCGTGGGAGAGCCCGAAGGTGTTGCGCATGGGGAACACGGCGAAGCAGTAGCCGAGGTACCGGTGGAACTGCTCTTCGGGGCCGAAGACGAGCTCCCGGGTCCGGGAATGCGTACCGTCCGCACCGAACACCAGGTCGAACGTGCGTTGGCTGCCGCCGCGGAAGGTGACGTCGACCCCGTCGCCGGACTGGACGAGGGTGTCGACGGAGTCGTTGAACAGGAACTCCACGTCGTCGCGGACCGCCAGGTGAAGCGCGTCGGTCAGGTCCCCGCGCCGCACCTCCAGGTCCCTTCCCCCGGCACCGCCGGTGACCGCGTGCGGGTGGACCGAGGCCACCTCACCGCCGTTCCCGTCGAGAAAGGTCAGCCGGCGCAGGTCGATGTGCGCGTCGCGCAGTCGTGGGAGGATCCCCATCCTCCGGACGACCTCCAGCGCGGTGCCGCGGACGTCGATGGGATAACCACCGCTGCGAACCGCGGCCGCCCGTTCCACCACCGTGACCGCGTATCCGTAGCGGGTCAGCCAGTACGCGAGCGTGGGACCGGCGATGCTGGCCCCGGAAACCAGCACCCTGCCCTTCGGGGTGCTGCGAGCAGCCTTCAGGTGAGCGGTGCGGGTCATGCCTTGACTCCCTTGTGCATGGTGCGGGTGACGAGCAGGGCCAGCGCCGTGACGGCGCCGGCGATGACGAATCCGGTGATGTACGACGATTCGGCCGCGACGTCCGACCCCGACGGGGTCCCGGCGGCGAGGAGCACACCACCGAACATCCCGCCCGAGGCCATCCCGAGCACGCGGGCCACCAGGATCAGGCTGGTGGCGACGCCGGTCTCGTTCGGCGCGGCGGAGGTCGCGATGCCGGTCGTCATCGCGGTGACGACCAGGCCGTTGGCCAGTGCGACCAGTGCCTTGCCGACGACGAGGTGCCACGCCTCGGTGTGCACGACCGCCATGGCGACCAGGGCCAGGGTCATGATGACGACCCCGGCGGTGGCCACGGAACGTGAGCCGGAACGCCGCTCCCAGTTCCCGCCCACCGGTCCGGCCAGCGTCGCAACCACGGTGCCGGGCAACAGGAACAAGCCGATCTCGGTGGCGCCGGCCCCGAAACCGTACCCGTCACCGGACGCGCTCCACAGCTGCGTGACGAGGAAGATCGCCATCGAGGTGCCGACGCAGATCATGAACGTCAGCACACCCGACTTCCACATCATGGGCCGGGCCAGCAAACGCAGATCGATCAGCGGCGAGGCCGCGCGACGCTCGACGGCGACCCAGCCGGCCACCAGTGCGGCCAGGAGCACGACGAGGCCGCAAAGCGCGAGCGGCTGCGAAGCGAGGTCGAGCGCGAAGTTGATCGTGAGCATGAGCGTGATCAACACCCCGCTCAGCAGGACCAGCCCGGGCCAGTCGACCCCGGTGTCGTCCGACCGGTCCGCCGAATCCGCCGGCACCAACCGGTTCACGAGAAGGGTGGCCACGATGACGGCGACCGTCGGCAGCGCGAACATCCAGTGCCGGGACAGCTGTTCCGCCACGGGCCCGGCCAGCAGCATGCCCACCATCCCGCCTCCCACGAACAGTCCGCTGACCACTCCGATGGCCACCTTCGACTCTCCCGCGGACAGGTGCTTGCGCACGACGATGAACGACAGGGGCAGCGCGCCGACCATCGCGCCCTGCAGGACCTGGCCGACCAGCAGGACGGGCAGGCCCGGCGCGAGTGCGGACACCGTGCCGCCGACGCACACCACGATCATCAGCCGGATCAGGACTCGTTTTCCGCCGTAGCGGTCGCCGAACCTGCCCGCCAACGGTGTGACGAGTACACCGGTGATCGGGAGCAGGATGCTGAGCAGCGCCCCTCCGGTGGGGCCCATGTCCAGTTCGCGTTGCAAGAGCGGGACCGTCGGCTGCACCACCGACTCCAGGGCACCGCTGGCGAGGGCCAGCGTGCCGAGAGCCCCGACCGCGGCCTTCCCGGCACGCACCGGAGGAGCCAGGGTGGTGGTCATGGGAATCCTTTCTGGGACGGCAGGTGAGTGAGGAATCTGCCCGGCTACTCGACGGCGAGCGCCGCCTCGGCCGGTCGGCCACGCGTCGCCCGCCAGGCGGGCAGGAGCGTGGCAACGAGCGCCAGCAGAACGGTCAGCGCGGCCATCGACACGTAGATCCACGGGGACCCGGCGGGCAGCACCGACCCGAGGCGCTTGACGCTGACCGGTACCAGGATCCCGAGCACGGCGACGGTGCCCAGCGCGATGCCGCCGAAGGCCAGGATCGCTGCCTCCAAGCCGACCATCCGCAGCACCTGGCCACGAGTCGAGCCCGCGAGCCGCTGCAGCCCGAACTCCCGCCGCCTCGCCGTCATGGTCGACACGAGCGTGTTGATCACCGTGATCGCCGCGTACCCCGCGATCATGACCACCATGAGGTAGATCGCGAAGTTGGCGGTCGTCTTCTGCTCGTCGAACTCCCGGAGCAGGACGTCGCGGCCGGTTACCGTCAGACCGCCCTTGGCGGAGGTCACCTCGGTCAGGTCCGCCACCAGCCGTCCGGGGTCGGTGCCCTCGTCGGCTTTGACCAGGATTCGCGTCGCGTGTGCCTCGGTGGTGTGAGCGGCGAGGGTGTCGGCGGGAAGCAACAGGGTGTCGTAGCCGTCCGGAGCGGAGAACAGGGCCGCCACCCGCACGTCGAGGATGGTGTTGTCGCCCATCCGCAGCGTGATGGTGCCGCCGACGTCGACACCCAGGCGCTCGGCGTGCTGGTTCCCGATCGCGATCGTGTCATCGCGCAGGTCGGCGAGCCGGCCCGCGGTGACCTGGACCGGTGTGGTGGCGTCGGCGCCCTCGGCGGTGACGCCCTGGAGGGTCCAGCCCTCGTTCGCCGGCGAGCTGTCAGCCGGCTTCTCGATGAAGCCGACGCTGTTGACGTACTCCGAAGCCCCGGCGACGTGCGGCAGGTCGTTGATCAGGTGCACCAGGCCCTGGTCGAAACGGTCCTGAGTGGTCACCACGGCGTCGGCGACCAGGTTGCCGGCGAAGTCCCGCCGATCGGCCTCGTCATTGGTCGTCTGGAGGTACAGCATGCCGGTCGACACCGCGGTCAGCAGGATGACCGGTCCCAGCACGGCCGCCATCCGGCCGCCGTGGCCACGTGCGTTGAGCACGGCGAGCTGGCCGGTCACGCCACCCAGCGCGCGCACGGGCCACTGCACGGCAAAGGTCGTGACCTTCGTCAACACTGGTGCGAGCACGGCGAACCCGACGGCGAGCAGGATCACGGCGGGCGCGGCGGTGGCCGGCGTGAGCGGTCCACTCATCACGGCGATGGTCACGATGGTCATGGCGATGCCACCGGCCAGGGAAATCACCGCCAGCAGCACGCGCCCGCGGCCGATCAGCCTGCCCTCGGCCGAGACCTCCGCGAGCGCTTGGGCCGGCTTGACGCGCGACGCCCTCCGGCCGGCGCTCAGGGCACCGGCCAACGCCGCGAGGATCGCCATCGCCATGGCGGCCACAGTCGGGATCCAGCCTTGCCGGAACGCCAGGCCGCCTGCGGCGATCCCGCGCTCGGTCAGCCGGTCGAACACGAACTCGCCCAAGAACCGGCCCGGGAAGTAGGCCAGCGCGGTGGCGACGAGGGCCAGCAGCAGCGTCTCACGGGAGATCAGCCGGCGCAGGTGACGAGGTGTCGCCCCGACGGCTCGCAGCAACGCCAGATCCCGCTGGCGCTGGGCGATCGAAAGGCCGAGCATGGAAGCCACGCCGAAGATGGACACCAGGATCGCGAAAGCGGTGAAGACGCCGGCCAGGGCCATCACGGTGGCACCGCTCGCCTTCGCCTCGCGCAGTTCGGCCTGTCCCCGCTCGTCACCGACCAGGGTGACGGTTCCGCCGGCCAGCTTGGTGTCGATCCGCTCCTGGAGCTCGCTGACGGCCACTCCCGGCTCGGCCAGCACACCGATCGCGTCGACGGTGCCCGGCGGCGGGGCTCCCTCGAAGACGAAGCTCTCGGTCTCCCGCACCCCGGGCAACGCCGCGATCGTGTCCGCCAGCCCCGCGTCGATGCGGACCCGCTCGGGCAGGATCGGCGGTTCGTCGGAGTCGCCGCCGGAGTCGTGGTACTCCTGGTCGCCGGTGACGACCACGTCGGCCGAGGCCAGCCGCTGCGGCGGCACAGCCGTGCGGATGCCGGTCTCGATCAGGCCGCCACAGGCCATCATGATGGCCGCCGCGAAGAACACGGCGAGAAAGGCCGCCGCGAACAGACCCGCGCGGAACCGCAGGGTGCGCAGTGCGAGCTGCAGCATCAGCGCTGCCCTCCTCGGTTCGCCACCGGCTGCTGGCGGGGGTCTTCGTCGGCGAAGGCGCCCAGGCGGGTCATCCGGTCGGCCACGGATTCGGCGGTCGGCGAGTGCAGCTCACCGGCCAGCCGCCCATCGGCGAGGAACAGGACACGATCGGCGTACGACGCCGCGACCGGATCGTGGGTCACCATCACGATCGTCTGGCCGGCCGCCCGCGACGAGTGCCGCAGCAGGCTGAGAATGTCCCGCGCGGTCCTGGTGTCCAGGGCGCCGGTCGGCTCGTCGGCGAAGATGACGGCGGGGTCGCTGATCAACGCCCTGGCGATGGCGACCCGTTGCTGCTGCCCGCCGGACAGCTCCGCCGGACGGTGGTTGCTCCGCTGGGCGAGGCCGACCTGGTCGAGGATCCGCGCAACCCGGTCCCGGTCGGGTTTGCGGCCGGCGAGCCGCAGCGGCAACGTCACGTTCTGCCGCACGGTCAGGACCGGAAGCAGGTTGAACGCCTGGAAGACGAACCCGATCCGGTCCCGCCGCAGCTTGGTCAACTCGGTCTCGGTCATGTCGCTGAGCTCGTGCTCCTCGAGCAGCACCGAACCGGACGTCGGCTGATCGAGCCCGGCCGCGCACTGCAACAGGGTGCTCTTGCCGGAACCCGACGGCCCCATGATCGCCGTGAACGTTCCCCGGCCGAACCGCGTCGTCACCTCCTCCAGCGCCACCACCTGGTTGTCGCGCCTCCCATAGAGCTTGCGAACGGCCGTCAGCCGAATCGCGTCGGTGCTGTCTCCGGGGTTCATCGAACTTCTTCCTGCCGCTTGCCGTCCGAGCCGGTGCCGGACGATTCCGCCACCAACCCTGTCGCGCACCGCGGTGCCACACATCGTTTGCCGAGACCGTCTTCGCCTGGTGCGTGCGGACCGGTCCCGCCCGTTCCTGGTGCGAACGCACTACACGCGTGCGGAGCGGCCGCCCCCTGGATGTGGGGTTGTCCCCTGGGGCCGGACCCGCGGTCCTGACGGCTGGCCGGCGCCGGGACTCGCAGGTGAACAAGCGTCCTGGCCCGGCCGGCGGCTGGCTCCTGCCGCCCCTGCTCTGGCCGGCGGTGCCTGACGCCGAACTCGACAGCGTCGGCCGTGATTTCGGTTCGTGGGGCGAGACGCGGTTCTTCGCATCCTTGAGCTGAACGGTCGGGTGCTGGACGCCGACAGCCGCTCACGGCCGATGACAGCCCAGCCACGTCCGGCCCGTGGCAGCGCCGGGTCGACGTTGAGCAGACGACGGATCATGTGTGGTCAGACGGCGCGGCCGACCGCTGGTGATCCACCCCGAGACGTTCACCCATGGGTTGCATCGACTTGCGCTTGCCGTCCAACAACAGCCCACGCAGGTACAGCTCGCCCTTGCCCCGCTGGTCACGCCGCGCGAACCCGCCGAACACGTCCGCCGCGAAGTCCTCGATCACCGGGCGAACCAGATCCTGGAGTCGGCGGCATCCAGCACCAACTTCACGGAATCAACCATTTAGGCTGAACACGTGCTGCGGTTGACGGACATCGATGACGAACCGGCGTAGTCCACTTTCGACGCCGGCCGGGTCGTGGTGGCGGGAGGGAACGGTCGTCGCGGTGGCGTTCGTGGTCTGCCTGCTCGGTGGTGCGCTGCGGGTGGACGACACGGTGGCGTCACCGCCGGTGACGGCCTACCTCCTCGCCGCGGTGTCGTCCGGGTTGCTCCCGCTGCGGCTGCGCGCGCCGGTCGCCATCGTGATCGCCACCACCCTGTGCGGTGTCCTGATCGCACCGATGGGCCTGCTGTCGACCCCGCTCATGGTGGCCCCCACCGCCATCAGCGCATACTCGCTCGCCGTCCGCACCGAGCGGCCGGTGACGCCCGCGGTCTTGCTCCCGGCGGCCGCGCTGCTGGTCGCCGTCCCCCCGTTGTTCGAAACGGACTTCTCGTGGGCGGACACCGGCAGGCTGGCGACCGTGGCCGCGACACCGCTCGTGGCCGCCGTGTTCGGTCGCTCGACGCGGCACCGGTGGGCCTACCTGACGATCATGGAGGATCGAGCACGCCTGGCCGAGGAAACCCGGGACGACGAGGCACGCCGAAGGGTGGCCGGGGAACGGCTCCGCATCGCCCGCGAGCTGCACGACCTGGTGGCCCACCAGATCACCCTGGCCAAAGCGCAGGCCACCGTCGCCGCCCACCTGTTCGCGACCCGCCCGGAACAAGCCCGCACGAGCCTGGACGAACTGGTCGTGACCACCCGCCACGCCCTCGACGAACTGCGGGCCACGGTCGGTCTGCTGCGCCAACCCGAAGACACCTCCGACACCTCCGCGCTCACCGAGCCGGCGCCAGGGCTGTCGCAGGTTCCCGAGCTACTGAGCACCTTCCACCGTGCGGGCCTGGCGGTGTCGATGCACGAGGACGGCACGGCCAGACCACTACCGCCGGCGGTGGACCTCACCGCCTACCGCGTCATCCAGGAGGCCCTGACCAACGTGGCCAAGCACGCCGCCACCGGGAGCGCCGAGGTGCGCCTGGTCTGGAACCGCGACCACGTGGTCATCACGGTCACCGACGACGGCGGGGGTTCCCGCAAGCCGC
>JASLAV010000291.1 GCA_030146905.1 Lentzea sp.
GTGTGCCGCACCGGCCACCGGTGACAACGACGAGAGGTCGCGCGGGTCGAAGCCGGACGCGTGCCGGGTGAGCACGTCGATCTCGTGCTCACGAGCGGGGATCGGCATGGTGACCTTCAGCAGGAACCGGTCCAGCTGCGCTTCCGGCAGCGGGTAGGTGCCCTCGTACTCGACCGGGTTCTGGGTCGCGACGACGATGAACGGCGACGGCAGCGGCCGCGTCTTGCCGTCGGCGGACACCTGCCGTTCCTCCATCGCCTCCAGCAGCGCGGACTGCGTCTTGGGCGGTGTGCGGTTGATCTCGTCGGCGAGCAGCAGGTGGGTGAAGACGGGGCCCTCGCGGAACGAGAACGCCGCGTTGTGCGAGTCGTAGACCAGCGAGCCGGTCAGGTCGCCCGGCATCAGGTCCGGCGTGAACTGCACGCGCGTGGTCGACAGGTCCAGCGCTCGGGCCATCGCGCGCACCAGCAACGTCTTCGCGACGCCCGGCACGCCCTCCAGGAGCACGTGTCCCTTGCACAGCAACGCGAGGATCAACGACGTCACGGCGGCGTCGTTGCCCACCACGGCCTTGCCGATCTCCGTGCGCAACGCCACCAGCGCCGAGCGTGCTTCCTCTGTGGTGACAGTCATCCCTTGCGAACCTCGTTCTCCAGTGCGTCCAGCTCGGATGCCAGCGCGACCAGCCCCCGGTCGTCCACCGGTCCCTCGGAATACAGCAGCGCCCGCACCGAAGCGGCGGAACGCGAAGTCCTGCGGGCGATCTCGTCGGACGGGTCCTCGCCCTGCGGCGCCCCGATCAACGGCGCCAGCCGGTCACGGGAGGCCTGCCGCAGCACGGTGGCGGCGTGACCGGAGGCGTGCGAGCGGCGGTAGAGCCGCGCACGTCCCTCCACGGTCTCGGCGGCGCGCACCACGACCGGCAGCGGTTCCGGCACGACCCGGCCCAGCCGCCGCGCCCGCCACAGCGCGATCAGCACGGCCGCGATGCCGAGTTGCAGCGCGCCGAACTTCCAGCCGTCGGGGACAAGGTCCGCCAGCGACTTCTGCTGCGACCGGTCGGCCGCCGACGGCACGTACCAGACGAGCCGGTCGTGCTGTCCCAGCAACGACAGCGCGAGCGCCGCGTTGCCCTCGGAGTCGAGGTCGCGGTTGGTGAAGATCCCGCCGTACCCGATCGTCGTCACGGTCCCGGTGCGCACCAACGTCGAGTCGTAGCACCGTTGTTCGCCCTCGTAGACGAAACCGCCGGTGGTCGCCGCCCCCGCCTTGGCCGCCAGCGGGCAGCCCGGCTGACGGGTCTCCGGCTCCACCTGGCCCACCCCGCCGGCGGGCGCCAGGAGCACGGTGGCGGCGGCGCGGCGGCTCAGGTCGGCGAGCCGCGCCGGGTCGACCAGGTTCGGCTGCGCCACGAACAGCGTTGCGCCCTCCACAGTGGACACGTCGTCGGTCAGCTCGACCCGCACACCGTTCTGCTCCAGCAACCGGGCGACCGCGCGGCTGCCCTCCGGGCGGTACGACCGCGGGTCGAGCGAGCCGCCCTCGCCGCTGCCGCGCAGCAACGTGATCACCACGGCCGCGAACAGGATGATGACGCCGATCAGCAGCGGGCCGCGCGCCGCCGTCCAGATCCGCCCGGCGTCGGGGGAGACCGCCGTCATCCGCGCACCCTGTCGTCGACGGAGACCAGGTGCCGGTACCCCTCTTCGGTCGCGGTCCGCCCGCCGTACCAGACGTCGTCGAACTGCACGGCCGCGCCGCGCAGGTCACCGGCCAGCGCCGGAAGCGCGTGGCCCGCCTCGGCGGCGACCTCGTCCACGGTGCGCCCGGCACGGGCGTCGAGGACGCCGCGCTGCTCCAGCTCCCGCACGACCGCGCGGAACCGTTCGCGCACGGCCTCTGCCAGTTCACCCGCCGCCGCGGCGCGTTCGGCGGCGGCGCGGTGCTCCGCGGCGGTCATGGTCTTCGTCCCGAACACCGCGGCACTGGAACGCAGTGAACGGGCGGTGGGCCCGGTGCGCAGCCGGAAGACGATCAGGATGATCACGGCCACCACGACGAGGACCGTGACCGCGGTGATGCCGCTCATGCCGCCCGCCCCGGCGAACAGCTCGCCGAGGCGGTCCAGCACCCAGTCGATCGCGCGTTCCAGCGGGTTCGGGTCGTCGGAGACGTACGCGGGATCGCCGAGCTCCCGCGCGGCCGCCTCCGCTGCCTCGTCGCGGCCGAGATCTACCGGTACGTCAGCTACCGCCATGTCCCGCGGCCCGCTGGAGTTCGATGTCCATGCCCTCCGCGCGCATCCGGCGGTCGACGTAGAGCAGCACGGTGACGGCGGAGCTGAACGGCAGCGTGATCGTGGACGCGATGATCGCGCCGATCGTCGACAGGACCAGCGAGCCCGCGCTCAGCACCGCCGTCGGGTCGGCGCTGAAGCCGGTGGTCGCCGCGCCCAGCAGGCCGAACGGCAGGCTGATGATCCAGCTGATCACCGAGCTGATCACGACGGTGAGCAGCAGGATGCCGAACGTGCGCCACCACGCGCCGTTCACCAGGGTCTTCGAGCGGCCGAACGCGGTACCGACGCCGCAGCGCTCCAGCACCAGTGCGGGCGTGACGAGCGCGAACAGCACCCACAGGTAGATGCCGGGCACGACGCAGAGGATCAGGCCGACGGTGATCACCAGGCCGGACAGCAGCGTCGCGCCGAGCAACGGCAGCAGGCGCGGCTTGAACTCCTCCCACGCCTGCGCGAACGTGACGGGCTTGCCCAGCACGGCGTGACCCACCACGACGGTGATGAAGCCCGACAGGAACACCGTGCCGAACAACAGCGGCAGGATGCTCAGGAACGTGCCGCCGAAGAAGCCGAGCAGGGAGTCGCGGAACTGGGCGACGAGCTGCTCGTCCGTCAGCGTGTTCGGGTCGAGCGCGGCCAGCGCGGTGAGGTCGTCGAGGAACGGCAGCTGCACCAGCAGGCCGATGATCTGCGTGATCGCCGCGACCACCGCGGCCGCGCCGATGATCAGCTTCGGGTAGCGGCGCATCGTGGTGATCGCGCCGTCCACGATCTCGCCGACGGCCAGCGGGCGCAGCGGGATCACACCGGGCTTGATCGTCGGCTGGGCTCCTGGCGGAGGCGGCGCGTAGTAGCCGGGAGGCTGCTGCGGCTGCTGAGGGTCGTTCGGTCGCTGGTCGGGTGAGGACCAGCCAGGCGTGTCCGTCATCGCGGCTCCCCCGGTCGTGTGTGAGCGGAATCCTGCCAGATCAGTACCCTCCTCACAGGGCAAGCTGATCACGAAACGGTGTCCGGTCGGCCGGACGCCGGTCCGTGGCGCGGGCCTGCCGGAGCGGAGGGGAGAGGGGACACGTGCGCGAGCCGGAACCCCTGGAGCTGACCGTCGAGCGCCGCGGCGCGTCGACGGTTGTCCAGGTGGCCGGTGAGGTCGACTTCGCGACCGCGCCGCGGTTCGAGACGTTCCTGCACGACCACCTCGCGCGCACCCGCGCCGTGCTCATGATCGAGCTCTCCGGCGTGAACCGCTTCGGGTCGACCTGGTCTTCGCCGAGTGCTCGTTCAGCGTGCTGCGGGCGTTCGAGGTCAGCGGCCTGACCGGGTTCTTCCTGCGCGGCGAGAGCGAGACCGGTTAGAGGATCATCCTGCCAGCTCGGTCATGGCCCTGGCCGGTGTCGTGCGGCGCATGCCCGCGTCGACGCACCGCTTGACCACCTGCGGCTGTTCGCGCATCAGCCGCAGCCCTCGCCGGAGGAGCGTGGGCACCGGCTTGCGGGCCTCCGCGACGTCCCTGGCGAACCGGCGCAGGAACGTGACCGGCGGGCTCGGCGCGAGCACGACCGCGTCCCTGAGCACCCCCGCCTGCCTGGCGCCCTCCACCAGCAGGTCGGCGAAGAGGCCCTCCGCGATGAACGCGGGCGCGTCGCCCAGCTCGATGATCTGCGTGCCGACCGCGCGGTCCTCGCTGATCGAGTAGACCGGCGCCTCGACCTTGCCCGTGTCCGACAGTTCGACGATGGCCTGCAACGCCTTGTCCGCGTTCCAAGAGCCGACCGCGTCCCAGTCCGCGCGGCCGTGCTCGTCGCGGGGCAGCAGCGGGTCGTCACCGTCGCGGTAGAAGTCGTCCAGGCGCAGGACGGGCCAGGCGAGGTGGGCGGCGAGGGTCGACTTGCCCGAACCGGACGGTCCGGCGAGGAGCACTGCGCGGGGGATGGGCACGGAACGCGATCCTCGCACATGACCTAGGCTCGAACGCATGAGCGAAGGTCTGTTCGACGAGGGCCTGTTCGGCGCGACCGAGGAGGAGAAGGCCGAGCGCATCGCGGCCAACGCCCCGCTGGCCGTGCGGATGCGCCCGGCCGCGCTCGACGAGGTCGTCGGCCAGGACCACCTGCTCGGGCCGGGTGCGCCGCTGCGCCGCCTGGTCGAGGGCGCCACCCCGGCGTCGGTGATGCTCCACGGCCCTCCCGGCACCGGCAAGACGACGCTCGCGACCCTCGTCTCCAAGGCGACCGGCCGCCGTTTCGTGGCGCTGTCGGCGTTGTCGGCGGGCGTCAAGGAGGTGCGGGCGGTCATCGACGAGGCCCGGCGGCGCCTCGTGCGGTCCGGCGAGTCGACCGTGCTGTTCATCGACGAGGTGCACCGGTTCTCCAAGACGCAGCAGGACGCCCTGCTCGGCGCCGTCGAGGACCGGATCGTGCTGCTGGTGGCCGCCACGACGGAGAACCCGTTCTTCTCGGTGGTCTCGCCGCTGCTGTCGCGGTCCCTGGTGCTGCAGCTCAAGTCCCTGACCGACGACGGCGTGCGGTCGGTCATCCGCCGCGCGGTGTCGGACCCCCGCGGCCTGGGCGGGTCCGTCGTGCTGGAACCCGACGCCGAGGACCACCTGATCCGGCTCGCCGGCGGCGACGCGCGCCGGTCGCTGACCGCGCTGGAGGCCGCCGCGGACTCGGCGCTGGCGTCGAACGACGGCGTGATCACGCTGTCGCTGCTGGAGTCCACCGTGGACAAGGCCGCGGTCCGCTACGACCGCGACGGGGACCAGCACTACGACGTGACGTCGGCGTTCATCAAGTCGATCCGCGGCTCCGACGTGGACGCGGCACTGCACTACCTCGCCCGCATGATCGAGGCGGGGGAGGACCCGAGGTTCATCGCGCGGCGCCTGGTGATCCACGCCAGCGAGGACGTGGGGATGGCGGACCCGACGGCGTTGCAGACGTGCGTGGCGGCAGCCCAGGCCGTGCAGCTCATCGGGTTGCCGGAGTGCGCCCTGAACCTCGCGCAGGCGACCATCCACCTCGCCACCGCGCCGAAGTCCAACGCCGTGACCACGGCGATCTACGGCGCCATCGAGGACGTCCGCAAGGGCGCCATCGGTTCCGTGCCGGCACACCTGCGGGACGGCCACTACGCGGGTGCGGCGAAACTGGGCAACGCGCAGGGGTACCGCTACCCGCACGACGTCCCGGAAGGCGTGCTGACGCAGCAGTACGCGCCGGACGACCTCGTCGGACGCGACTACTACGAACCGACGGGCCGTGGCGCCGAACGTGCGGTGGCGGAGCGGCTGCCGCGGTTGCGCCGCGTGATCAGGGGCGGGTAATCCGCTTGTGCCCGGGCCCATGATCGGGTCATGGAACTCGTGCCGCACGACCCCACCGACGGCGTCTACGCGACCGGCGACGACTGGGTGCACGCCATGGAAGTCCGTGGCGCAGAACGCTTCTTGTTCGTCTCCGGCACCATGGGCCTGGATCCCGGCGGCGTACCCGGCGCCGACCTGGCGACGCAGCTCGACCTGATCTGGTCCAACATCCGGGCGATCCTCGCCTCGGCGGGCATGACCGTCGGCAACGTCGTGCGGCTCACCAGTTACCTGCGGGACGCCTCGTACGCGGAGGCCAACGCCGCCGCACGGGTGGCGGCGCTCGGCGGCAGGACGGTGCCGACGACCGCGGTCGTCGCCACCACGCTGGTCAGCGACTGGCTCGTCGAGATCGAGGTGATCGCCGCCGGATGAGGTTCCGCGTAGCTTCGGCGAAGTGACGACCAGAGAAGACTTCCTGACCACCGCCCGCATCGCGCTCGGCCTCCTGCGCCACGAGCGGGTGGGACAGAGGTGGGGCGAGCCCAGCGCGTTGCCCGAGTTCGGCGTCGGCGGCCTGGCGGGCCACATCGCCTACCAGGTCCTGCCACTGCCCTCGATGATCTCCACGCCCGCCGGCGACGAGGAGGTCGTCTCGCTTCTGGAGCACTACGAGCGGGCGAACTGGACGAACCTCGGCATCGACTCCGACTTCCACACCCGCATCCGCAACGGCGCGGAGGGGTTGGCGGCGGACGGCCAGAGCGCTCTGTGCGAGCGGTTCGAGGAGGCGCTCGCCGCCTTCGAGGAAGCGTCGTCCCGCGAGGACAACCTGCCCGTCCGGATGCCGCACTGGGGACCGTGGGCCGTGCCGCTGGACGAGTTCCTCGTGAGCAGGCTGATGGAGTTCGTCGTGCACACCGACGACCTCGCGGTGAGCGTCGGCGTCGACACGCCCGAGTTCCCGCGCCACGTCAACGAGTCCGTCATCGACCTGCTGACCCGCATGGCACTCAACAAACACCGTGCGATCGACGTGGTGCGCGCGCTCAGCCGGAAGGAACGCGCACCGCAGGACATCACAGCGTTCTAGCGCTTGCAGATCATCAGCAGTGCGAGCTTGCCGGACAGCACGATCTCGTCCGCCGCCACGAAACCACCGGCCTCGAAAGACCTGATGGCGCGCTCGTTGCGCACGTCCGGTTCGACCACGATCCGCGTGCAGTGCGGGTCGGCCTCGAACAGCGCGTCGGTGAGGCGGGGGAGCAGCGTCCGCACCAGCCCGCGGTCGGTCAGCGCGAGCTCGCCGACCGCGAGGTTCAGGCCGAGGTCGTGCGGGCGCACGGGGTAGCAGCGGCCCAGCGCGTCGCGGGCCGCCCGGTACAGCTCCGCGTAGATCACCGGGCGGCCGTGCCAGCTGATCAGCAACGGCCGCACGTCGTCGCCAGCCAGGTGGTCGGCGAGCCGGCGTTCCCACTGCGGCAGCGTCCACGCCCGCCGCCAGAACGCCGCCACGTGCGGTGCCTGGTTCCAGCGGTGAACGAGGTGCAGGTCGTAGCCGTCCGGGCGCGCGAGGCGCACCTCCCAGGGCGCGCCGAGCTCCGGGACGGGTGGTGCCTCCGCCCTGGCGTGCCTGCGGTAGGAGTCCAGGTGCGACACCGGCTTCACTGGGCCTCCTGCGACGGCGTGACGGGGCTTGCCTGACTTCCGGGGCGCGAGGCCGCGGTGTCAAGCCCTGCGTGACGGGTATTTCACAGGCTGTGACGGTCGTGCGTCAATGAGATGCCGCATTCCCGTACTTTGTCCGCCATGTCAGAACCGCAGCGCGAACCGGTGCCCCGCGTCGACACGGGCGAGCTCGACGTGGCGCGCGCCTTCCTGGCGTTCCAGCGGCACTGCGTGCTCAAGAAGGCGGAAGGTCTCACCGACGAGCAGCTCCGCCGGCGCGCGGTCGGCAGCGGCACGTCGATCCTCGGCCTGGTCCAGCACCTCGCGGAGGCCGAGCGCGGGTGGTTCGGCCACCACCTCGCCGGAGGCGGGTGGCGGGAGGAGGCCGGGCGGGGCATGGCGGTGCCCCTCGACAGGACCGCCGCCGAGGTCCTGGACGAGTACCGCGCGGCGATCGCCGACAGCGACAGGGCCATCGCCGCGGCCGGCGATCCCGAGGCGCTCCTGGCCGTCCCGGTCGACGGCACGCGGAAGTCGCTGCGGTGGCTCCTCGGGCACATGACCACCGAGACCGCCCGGCACGCGGGCCACGCCGACATCATCCGCGAGCAGATCGACGGCGCCACGGGCCGTTGATGATCAACAAATGGTGCCGCCCACGCGGGTGCGGGAGGCACCCGGTAATCTCACGTCCCATCAAGCCAGAACACCGGTTCACCAGGAGGATCTGTGTCGCCAGGGTGGCTCGCCGCCGGTGCCTTCGTGCTGCTCGTGCTGCTGCTGGCCATTCCGGCTTTCAAGGCGGCGCGGTTCTTCGACGAGGCCACGATCGCGATGCGCAAGGCGCACGAGAACACGGACCCGTTGTTCAGCGAAGCCAACACGACGCTGACGCACGTGAACACGCAGCTCGAGCGCGTTGACGGCATCACGGCGAACGCGCGCGCCGTCACGGGCAACGTCTCCGCGCTCACCAGCCTCTTCACCGCCACGCTCGGTGGGCCGCTGGTCAAGGCCGCCGCGCTGTCCTACGGCGTGAGCAAGGCCGTCAAGGCGCGCCGCAAGGCCGCCGAGCAGCCCAGCAAGCACAGCAAGCGCCGCACCAGGCGGGGGTCGCGATGAGCCGCCTCTTCTGGTTCGGGCTGGGCGCCGCTGCGGGGCTGTTCGCCGCGAGGAAGGCTTCCGAGGTCGCAAAGCAGGCGACTCCCGCAGGCATCGGCGCTAACGTGGGTGACGGCCTGCGTGAGCTCGCGGGCGCCATCGGCTCCTTCGGGGCAGAGGTGCGCGCGGGAATGGCCGAACGGGAGCAGGAGTTGCAGGAGACCGTGGAACGTCAGACGGGATTCACGCCGGGGCGTCGAGCGCCCAGGGCGAACGGGAAGCACTAGCACCGTTCGCCTCGTTGCCGCGCCCTGACAACTCCCTGTTTTAGTAGCAAGGACCGTCCCGTGCAGACCCACGAGATCATCAAGCGTTTCCGCGAGCACTTCGAGAACGCCGGGCACAAGTACATCCCCAGCGCCTCGCTGCTGCTCGACGACCCCAACCTGCTGTTCGTCAACGCCGGCATGGTGCCGTTCAAGCCGTACTTCCTCGGCGAGGCCCCGCCGCCCGCCCCGCGGATGACGAGCATCCAGAAGTGCGTGCGCACGCCGGACATCGACGAGGTCGGCAAGACCACGCGCCACCTCACGTTCTTCCAGATGGCCGGCAACTTCTCGCTCGGCGACTACTTCAAGGAAGACGCCATCCGGCTGGCCTGGGAGCTCATCACCAAGTCCCAGGACGACGGTGGCTACGGCTTCGACCCCGAGCGCATCTGGGTGACGGTCTACCTGGACGACGACGAGGCCATCGAGCTGTGGCAGAAGGTCGCCGGCATGCCGCTGGAGCGCATCCAGCGCCGCGGCGTCGAGGACAACTTCTGGT
>JASLAV010000362.1 GCA_030146905.1 Lentzea sp.
CTATGTGTTCTTGCTCTCACGGCTGGTGCGATGCTTGGCGTGCACGTGCGCCCAAAGGCTGGGTGGCGCGACCTATGCGCTAAAGTCCGTAGTGGTGTCAAGCGCGTGGAAAAATCCATCGTGTCGTTCCTGGGTGCGCTCGCCATAACGGGTTGTATGTTCTTTTTGGTGTGGATTGGCGTGGATTTCCTCGAAGAGTATCTGCAGTACATTATGACTTCTTTGGTGCTGTTGATGTGCTTAGCGCTCGCAGGTTCTGTTTTTCCTAACCTGCGCGAGCACAAGCGGATCGGGAAGATGCTTAAAGAAGCCGAAGCGGAGCGTTTCACCGTAGCCCGCGTAGAAGAGTTGCTGAGTTCCGTCCGATCCGTGCGTGCTGCTTTGCGGATTTTCGGTGCGTTGACGAAGATTGACGGATCATTGCCTGCAGATTTGGAAGTACTGCTGTACCGGCTAGCGCAAGAAATTGAGGGTGAGTTGGTCAAGGGAGGCTTCTGGCAGACGTTCGACGGCCGCGGGCGGTTGGCTGCGGAAGTCAGGACAGGGAGTGGAGGAAGAAAACCGTGGATGCGAAGCACGGTTGTATTGGATGAGATTAATATTCTGCTTGAGCGCTCACGCCGCAAGAGTCAGCTGGGAACTACGCGGACGTGAGCGGCAGGTCGTGCAGGCCCCGGATGACGAACTCGGCGCGGCGGCGCGGTTCGGCGGCCAGGGTCGCGTTCGGCAGCTTGCGGGACAGGGAGGACAGGGCCGCCTGGACCTCGATGCGGGCCAGGGGCGCGCCCAGGCAGTAGTGGATGCCCATGCCGAAGCCCAGGTGGGGGTTGAGGTCGCGGCCGATGTCGAAGGTGTCCGGGTCGGTGAAGACCCGGGGATCGCGGGCCGCCGCGCCCAGCAGCGCGGCGATCTTGCGGCCCGGCTCGACCCGGTACCCCGCGATGGTGACGGGCTCGGTGGCGGTGCGCTCGAACGACTGCAACGGCGAGTCGTAGCGGATCAGCTCCTCCACCGCGGTGGGCAGCAGAGCGTGGTCGTTCACCAGCCGGCGCCACTCGTGCGGGTGGTTCATCAGCGCTTGGACGCCGTTGCCGATGACGTTGACCGTGGCCTCGTGGCCCGCCATGAGCAGCAGCACGGCGGTCGCCACCAGCTCGTCCTCGGTCAGCTTCGCGCCGTCGGTGTCCGTCACCGCCACCAGGTCGGACACCAGGTCGTCACCGGGCGACGCGCGCCGCAGCGCGACCAGGTCCCGCAGGTAGGCGACGAACTCCTCGGCCGCGTGCTCGGCCGCCGCCTGCTTGTCCTCGGCCAGGTCGTACTCGTACATCTTCACGATGGCGTTCGACCACGGCTGCAGCAGCGCCCGGTCGCCCGCGGGCACGCCCAGCAGTTCGGCGATCACCTCGACCGGCAGCGGTGCGGCCACGTGGGACAGCAGGTCGGCCCGCCCCTCCGACGAGATTTCGGCCACCAGCTCGTCCACCAGGCGGTCGGCCAGCTCGGCGATCCACGGCCGCAACCGCTCGACGTGACCGCGGCCGAACGCGGCGGCCACCAGCCTGCGTAGCCGGCTGTGCGTGGGCGGCTCGTTCTCCAGCAGCGAGTTGCGGTGCAGGAGGTTGAACGCCGTGAACCGGTCGAGGGGCTTGGCGTCGGTCCAGATCCGGCCGAGCGACCGGTGCCGGAGCACGGCCGACGCCGCCGCGTGCGACACCGCCACCGCGACGCCCATCTCCTCGTGCCAGTGCACCTCGCCCTGCGCGCGCATCGCGGCGAACGCGGGGTAGGGATCGGCGATGAAAGCCGGATCGTGCTGGTCGAAGGATGCCACGGTGACGGACGGTAGGTCTTGAGCGCCGCTCGCGTCCATCCGAGTCTGCTTGTCGTGTCAAACATTCAGCGAGCTGTGACATGCGGTAGTCGGGTTGACCCGGTACGTGCCACCCCAGGAGCATCCCGGACGTGTCACCTGAAGTCGTCGCCCACCGCGGCGCGTCCACCAGCCGCCCGGAGCACACCCTCGCCGCCTACGAGCTGGCCCTGCGGCAGGGCGCGGACGGGCTGGAGTGCGACGTGCGGCTCACCAAGGACGAACACCTCGTCTGCGTGCACGACCGCACGATCGACCGCACCAGCGGCGGGACCGGGAAGGTCGGCGCGATGACGCTGGCCGAGCTGCGCCGGCACGACTTCGGCAGCTGGCACGGCGGCGAGCCCGCCGAGGTGCTGACCCTGGACGCGCTGCTCGGCCTCGCCGCCGACCACGGCAAGCGGCTGTTCGTCGAGACCAAGCACCCCGTCCGGCACGGGGGCCGGGTCGAGCGCGCGCTCGCCGACGAGCTGGGCCGCCACCGGGTCGACGTGGTGATGATGTCGTTCTCCGTCTTCGCCGTGCACCGGTTCAAGAAGCTCAAGCCCGACGTGCCCACGGTCCTGCTGTACGACCGGCTGTGGCCGCGGACCAAGCCCCACTTCGTCGACTACGCCGGACCGGGCGTTCACCTGCTCAGGCGTCACCCGAACCGGGGACAGGGCGTCTACACGTGGACGGTGGACGACCCGGCCGACGTCGCGCTGTGCCGCGAGCGGGGCGTCCGGTTCCTCGCGACCAACAACCCGGAGGAGACGCGCGAGCTGCTTGGGGATAACTTGACGCCCGACCAGCCCTGAGACCGAGGAGGCGCGTGGTGGCGAAGCGGACAGCCGTGAAGAACGAGCCGGCGGACGGCGTCAACCCGCGGCAGCCGTGCCCGTGCGGCTCCGGCAAGCGCTACAAGGCCTGCCACGGTTCGGCCGGCGGCGCGGCGGACGTGATCGTGCCCCGCCCGTTCCAGGGCCTGGCGGCTGAGGCGGAGCTGATCGCGCTGCGCGAGTTCGTGCCCTCGGCGACGGTGAAGCTGCC
>JASLAV010000397.1 GCA_030146905.1 Lentzea sp.
CGTTCCGCCCGGGGTGAAGAAGACGTTCAGCCTGCCGTCGAGCACGTAGGCCCCGTGCGGGGTGACCGCGACGGTGGTCGGCGCGGGGTCGGGCCAGGGCTCGAACTCGCGGACCGGCTGCGCGACCTGCGCGTTGGCCACGAGCCGGAACTCCCTCACCGCGTTGGTTCCGGCGCCACCCATGGTGTTGGTGACGACGATCAGCCTGCCGTCGGGGCGCAACGCGAGGCCGTCACCGCCGATGAGCGGTTCCGGCGTCCTGACCTGGCTCACCTCGCCCGTGAGCGACACCCGATAGAGGGTGCCGTCGCTGTAGACGACGGTGAGCAGGTAGCCGCGCGGATGCCAGACGATCCCGTTCACCCCGAAGTTGCTGCCCGCCAGCCGCGGATCCCGAACCAGCGTCGTGATCCGACCCTCGGTGTCCACGGCGTGGATCGCGCCGCCGAGCGGGTCGGTGACGTAGGCGGTGCCGTCCGGCCCGATCGCCAGATCGTTGACCGATTGCGCGCCAACGGGCTCACCGGACAGGGTGATCAGCTGTTCGCGCTCGCCGGTGTGGAGGTCGTAGACAGCAAGCCCGAACGTCTCGGCACCCGCGGGGTTGCCCGCCACGGCCACGATCCGGTCCCGCCGCCCATCGACCCTGAGCCCGAAGAAGCCTCGCACCTCCGGGTCACTGACGACGGTCCTCGCCACCCCGTCCCGACCGCCGAGATCGTCGGCACCGGCGCGGCGGGGCCGGCGAAGGACCCCACGAGCAGCGCCCGCCTGCTCGGATCCCACGCCACCCCCTCCGGGAAGAGGTTGGCCGCGGCCGGTCGCAGCACGTCGGGAAAGCGGCGGTGCTCGGCGCGAGCAGACGCAGTGCCCAGCGATCCCACGGCCACGGCCGCCGCGATGAATAACGAACGTCGTCGCATCTACGTCTCCCCTGTATGACCCCGTGCTCGGCGAGTCTGAAGTCTGGCCGGGGAGGGAAGGGCTACCGAGAGCCTGACAGGAACAGGACAACGGCGAGCACGGGCTGCATCGTCAGCAGGTTCTTCGGGACGATCGAGCAGGAACGGCAGTTGCTGCGCTTCGAGGCTTGCCCAGCGGACCGAGGCGGAAATCCCGGCCCCCGCTCCGCCTGTCGCGGACCGGGGGTCGGGAAGCCGTTGGCGGGAGGTCACCGCAGTGCGGTGAAGAACGTCCGGATGTCGTCCACCACGATCTCGGGGACCTCGAGTGCGGCGAAGTGGCCGCCCTTCTCGAAACGGCTCCAGTGCACGATGTTGGAGTTGTCCCGTTCCGCGAACACCTTGATGGTCTGGAAGTCGTCGGCGAACACGGCCACGCCGGTCGGGGCGGCGTTCACCGGGGTGGGCGCGTCGGTGGCGGCGGCCGCGTTGTCGAAGTAGGACCGGGCCATGCCCGCGGCGGCGTTCGCGAACCAGTTGACGGACACCTCGGTGAGGATGGTCTCCAGCGGCACCAGGGACGTGCCGTTGCCGAAGGAGTTGAACAGCTCGCTGTAGGCGAGCATCCCGATCGGGGAGTCGCTGAGCCCGGCCGCGACGGTCTGCGGCCTTGTGCCTGCCGACAACCGTATCCATGCAGGTGAGAAGCGCGAGCAGGCCAGGGGCTCGAAGTAGTGCCATGGTTCACAACTCCGGCAACTGACGCGGCATGATGACCGGCTGTGCTGCTCCGACTGGCTTACCTGAGTGTGACCAACGCGTTCGCGCTGCTGCGCCTGCTATCGAGAAGCGATCGGGACAAGGACGTGGAGATCCTTGCGCTGCGGCACCAAGTGACGATCCTGGAACGCCAACTGGGCAAGGACCGTCCGCGGTTCTCCCCCGGCGACCGGGCGTTCCTCGCGGCACTGCTGCACCGACTTCCCGTCGACACGCTTCGTCGGCTCCGATTGCTGGTGCGTCCGGGGACGGTGCTGCGGTGGCACCGGGACCTCATCGCACGCCGCCACGCGATCAGATCCCGCCCCAAGCGGCCCGGCCGACCACGGACCATCCGCTCGATCCGACTACTGGTGCTGCGCCTGGCACGCGAGAACCCCGCCTGGGGGTACCGACGCATACACGGCGAACTGGTTGTGCTCGGCATCAAGGTCGCCGCGTCCACCGTCTGGCAGATCCTCAAAGACGCCGGAATCGACCCGGCACCCAAACGCACCACCACGACCTGGCCGGCCTTCCTCCGCTCACAGGCCGACGCCCTGATGGCCTGCGACTTCTTCGAGACCACCACCCTGAGCGGCACCCGTCTGTACGTGCTCGCGGTGATCGAGCAGGCCAGCCGCCGGCTCAGTATCCTCGGCGCCACCGCGCACCCGACCGCGGCCTGGGTCACCCAAGCCGCCAAAAACCTCGCCATGGACCTCGAAGACGCAGGCAGCCCCGCACGGTTCCTGATCCGAGACCGCGACGGCAAGTTCCCCGCCCTGTTCGACACCGTCCTCGCCGACGCCGGCATCCGGATCGTTCTCAGCGGCGTCCGCATCCCGCGCATGAACGCGATCATGGAACGCTGGATCCGCACCTGCCGTCGCGAACTCCTCGACCGAACGCTGATCTGGAACCAACAGCACCTACTCCATGCCCTGCGCGAGTACGAGCAGTTCTACAACACCCACCGACCCCACCAGGGCATCGCCAACGCCCGACCACTACACGCGCTACCACAACCGACCACTGACCAAGCAGCCCTCAGCCGGCTCGACATTCGCCAACGGCAACGCTTGGGCGGCATCCTCAACGAATACCACCACGCCGCCTGACCAGCATGGATGCCATTTTCGGCACGCACAGCGCTGAGCGGCGAGGTGGACGCCTTCTGGGCGCACGTGCAGCGGTGGGCCGATGAACTCGGGGCGACCGCTCGCTCGCGCAACCTGGCCGACACCGCCGCGCTGGCGGCGGCGGGCCGGCTCGGCACCGACGACCCGGAACGCGCGCTCAATGTCCTGCGCAGCCTCGTGCGCAACCCGCAGTGGGCGCCGCTGACCTCCGTCTCGATCACCGCGCGCACGCTGCTGGAATCGGGTGTCACGACGCCGTTGCTGGAGGCCCTGCTCGACTGGAGCGGCACGCCGTCCGACG
>JASLAV010000401.1 GCA_030146905.1 Lentzea sp.
GTGCGCGTCGTAGTAGGCGTCGATGGTCCCGACGTCGCGCCAGTACCCGCGGTCCCGGTCGGTGGCACCGGGCACCTCGTTGTCCTGGAAGTCGTAGACGTGCGCCTTCCCGCGGTCAACCAGCATGGGGATGATGTCGCCACCCATGTCGTGGTCGGAGTCGGGGTTCAGCGCGTCACCGCGGAGCGCGTCCAGCAGGGCCTCGGTCGTGAAGACGTAGTTGCCCATCGAGGCGAACGTGACGTCCGGGTCGTCCGGCACGTGCGGCGGCTCGGACGGCTTCTCCAGGAACCGGGTGATCTTTCCCGAAGCGTCGCTGTCGATGCAGCCGAACGCCTTGGCCTCGTTGCGCGGCACGCGGATGCCGGCGACGGTCACGGCCGCGCCCGACTCGACGTGCTGCGAGATCATCTGGCCAGGGTCCATCCGGTACACGTGGTCGGCACCGAAGATCACCACGTGGTCGGGCCTCTCGTCGTGGACGAGGTTCAGCGACTGGAAGATCGCGTCGGCGGAGCCCGTGTACCAGCGCGGGCCCAGGCGTTGCTGGGCCGGGACCGGCGTCACGTACTGACCGAGCACATTGGACAGGCGCCACGTCGTCGAGATGTGGCGGTCCAGCGAGTGCGACTTGTACTGCGTCAGCACGCAAAGCTTGGTGAGCCCGGCGTTGACCAGGTTCGACAGCACGAAGTCGACCAGCCGGTAGTTGCCCCCGAAGGGCACAGCCGGTTTCGCGCGGTCGGCTGTCAGTGGCCACAGGCGCTTGCCCTCACCACCGGCGAGCACAATTCCGAGAACGTGCGGCTGCCCCTTCACAGCATGTGACCCTATCCGTGCGATCGTTCTCGAACCAGACGCAAACCGGTTCGTCCCACCGGGCACCACTGTGATCTACGGTGGGCACGTGCGAGTTGCGCTCTTGACCCGGGAGTACCCGCCGGAGGTTTACGGCGGCGCTGGCGTGCACGTGGGATTCCTCGTGCCTCATCTCCGCGAGCTCGTGGACGTCGACGTGCACTGCTTCGGTGCGCCTAGATCGGATGCCACGGCCCACAACCCGCCGCACAGCCTGGAGCAGGCGAACGCGGCGCTGACGACCCTCGCGGTCGACCTCGAAATGGCCGCGGCGGTGTCCACCGCGAACCTCGTCCACTCGCACACCTGGTACGCCAACATGGGCGGTCACCTGGCCAAACTCCTCCACGACGTCCCGCACGTGGTGACGGCGCACTCGCTGGAGCCGCGCCGGCCGTGGAAGGCGGAGCAGCTCGGCGGCGGGTACCGGATCTCGTCGTGGGCCGAGCGGACCGCGTACGAACACGCGGACGCGGTCATCGCCGTGAGCGAGGGCATGCGGGCCGACGTGCTCGACGCCTACCCCGCGCTCGACCCGGCGAAGGTCCACGTGGTGCGCAACGGGATCGACTCCGCGGCGTACCGGCCCGTGACGGAGACGGACGCGCTCACCTCCCGCGGCATCGATCCGGAGAAGCCGATCGTGGCGTTCGTGGGCAGGATCACGCGCCAGAAGGGCGTCGGCCACCTCGTCGCCGCCGCGCACCACATCGACCCGGAAGCCCAGATCGTGCTGTGCGCCGGAGCGCCGGACACCCCCGAGATCGCCGAGGAGACCCGGCAGGCGGTCAGCGAGCTCTCCGAGGCGCGGCCGGGCGTGTTCTGGATCCAGAAGATGCTGCAGCCCGCCGAGGTGAGGCAGATCCTCTGCCACGCCACGGTGTTCGTCTGCCCGTCGGTCTACGAGCCGCTCGGCATCGTGAACCTGGAGGCGATGGCGTGCGGCACGGCCGTCGTCGCGAGTGACGTCGGCGGCATCCCCGAGGTCGTCGTGCACGGCGAGACGGGTCTTCTCGTCCACTACGACGAGCACGACCTGTCGACTTATCGGCTCCAGCTCGCCGATTCGATCAACGAGTTGATCACAGACCCCGACCGGGCACGCCGCTTCGGCGCAGCCGGGCGCACACGGGCTGAGCAGGACTTCTCGTGGTCCACGATGGCCGCGCAGACCGTCGAGGTGTACAACGGTGTGATTTGAGCCACACTCGATCAGGGCAACCCTGAGGTGTGAACGCCGCCTTTAACCAGTAGTGACGTTGTCGATCCATCTGGTGAGGGGCGCGAGGGCTGTGCGCAGTGCGGTGCTTGGTCTGACGGTCCTCCTCGCGGTGACTGGATGCGCCACAGCTCCCACAGCGAAGCCGGCGGCCGTGCAGCTCACCGTCGAGGGCCTGAAGCTCTCCGACGCCTCCGACCTGCAGGCGCAGGCGGAGTCGCAGCTCGCCTACACGCTGGAGTACGGCTACGTGGCGCGAGCCGGTGCCGCCGCGGTCAGCTGCTGGTTCGCCAAGACGGGTGTCGAGTCCGAGGTGGACAAGCGCCTGTGGTGCGGGCCGGTCCAGGTCCCCGGCACCGGTGCCGGCACCGACTGGGTGCCCGTGCCGCTGAAGGAAGTCACCAAGAACGGTGACGAGGTCCGTTACGAAGTGCAGTCGCCGCAGGTGCCGGAGAAGGGCAACCGCAGCACGCCGACCGGGAGGCTCGTGCGCACCGACGGCAAGGAGTTCGACCCGTCGAAGCAGCAGGACCTGACCGCCGGTCGCGACTTCCTCGCCGTGCTGCCCGACGACGGCAAGCGCACGAACTCCGACCTCGGTCTCGGCAACCTCGACGTGAAGCTGCGCGACGACCTGCTCTCCACCTCCGTCACCGGCTGGGCGAACCCGGACATCTGGTACACCGCCGACGGCACGGTCCGCGCCGAGACCGGGTCACGGCTGCGCGTCGTGCGGATGAAGGTCGAGAAGCTCAACGAGACGGACAGCGGTTTCCACCGCACGAACTGGCAGGGTTTCGCCCCGCAGCCGTCCGAGCTCGCGCTGGAGGTGCCCGGCAAGCGCCACGTGCTGCCCGCCGACCGCCTGCCGGCCAACGGCTCGGTCTTCGTCGTCTACACCGTGCCGGACCCGCAGGAGGGCGCGGAGGTGCTCGCGCTCGGCACCCTGGGCGCCAAGTCGCTGGAGCAGCGCGCCGAGCTCCCGTCCGGCAAGCGCACCGACAACGCGCCGCACGTGCTGCAGCGCGCCGCCGGTCCCGCCCACTTCACCGAGCCGACCCAGAAGATCCGCTTCGGCGACCGCGAGCTCGGCATGAAGATCACCGGGCTCAAGCTCGGCCGCCAGCGCCCGATCAAGCTCGGCGAGAGCCAGTACGACGTCGCCACGATCTCCGCGCCCGACAAGGCGCTGCTGGAGGTGCGGCTCGAGGCGACCGGCAACCTGCCGGACACCGCCGGCGGCAGCCTCACCAAGGACCTGATCACCGTCACGCTGCCGGACGGCTCCACCGCCCGGCAGGTGGGCGCCCGCTACGACGGCGGCCCGTTGCCGTTCGCGATCGTCGTGGAGGTCCCCGCTGACACCCGCTCGGTCTCGGTCGGTCTGGTCGAGGGCACGCCGGAGCTGCCGCGCCTGGGCAGGACGCCGATCTCCCCCGTGGACTCCCGGCTGAACCTGTCGCTGGAGTTCTGAGCCCGCTCCCGCGCGACCCTCGCCCTGGAGTTCTGCGCGAGCATGGCCGCGAGGGCCAGCCAGCCGAGGACCACCAGCACCAGCCCGCCCCAGCCCCACTCCTCGTACGAGGTGCTGCCGGACGTGCCGCCGATGCTGCTGCCCACGTAGAACCCGCAGAGGTACAGCCCGGACGCGTGACCGCGGGCGTGTTCCGGCGCCCGTGCGCCGACCCAGCCGCTGGCGGTGGTGTGCGCCGCGAAGAACCCGGCGGTGACGACCGCGAGCCCGAGCGGCACCCACAGCAGGCTCGACAGGGCGCCGAGGGCCAGCACGCCGATGCACATCAGCAGCACGCGCCCGCGTCCGTACCGGTCGGCGAGCCTTCCAGCGAACGCCGCCGACGTGCTGCCGAAGCCGTAGAACAGGAACACCAGCGTCTCCAGCCACACCGGACCGGTGAGCTGGAAGCCCGCGACGTTGTAGAACGAGATGAACGCGCCCACCAGCAGCACGGCCACCGCGTACAGGCAGAGCAGGACCGGGTCCGTCAACGCCGCCTTCAACCCGCGTGGCGCCCGCTTCGTCCCGCTCTGCGCCTTGGGCAGGAGGAACACCACCGCCAGCGCCGCGACCAGCCCGAACGCGCCGGCGAGCAGCACCGATCCGCGCCAGCCCAGCCAGTCGGCGGTCATGCCGGTGACGAGCCGCCCCACCATGCCGCCCAGGCTGTTGCCGGCGATCATCGCGCCCGTCGCGGCGCCGAGCCGCCGGTTGTCGAGCTCGTCGGCGAGGTAGGCCATCGACGCCGCGGGCACCCCGGCCGCCGCGACGCCCTGCAGCACGCGCAGCAGCAGGAACACCTCGTAGTTCGGGGCGAACGGCAGCACGAGCCCGAGCAGCGCCGCCACCAGCACGCTGACCACGATCACCGGCCGGCGCCCGACCCGTTCGGACAGCATCGCGATCGGCACGACCACCACCGCCAGCGCGAGCGTCGCCGCCGAGAGCGCCAGCGACGCACCGCTCGGCCCCAGCCCGTACTCCTCGGCGATCTGCGGCATCACGGGCTGCGGCGTGTAGAGCAACGCGAAGCACGCGAACCCCGAAGCGGCGATGGACGCGGTCAACCTGTTCACTTCATCGACGCTAAGCCATACGTCCAATACGGAAATGAGTGAGAATCGATTCGTGGATGAATTGGAACTGGCGCCGAAGCTGGCGGTGCTGAAAGCGCTTGCCGCCGACGAGCACGTCACCCGCGTCGCGGAACGCGTCGGGCTCCCCCAGCCCACGGTCAGCCGCTGGCTCGCCGAGCTGGGTGAGCAGCTCGGCGCGCCGGTCATCGTGAAGAGCGGCAGGCGGGTCCGCCTCACCCGCGCCGGCCGCCTGCTGGCCGAGGCCGCGACCCGGTCGCTGGCCGCGCTGGAACCGGGCCTGCGCGAGGTCGAGGAGGAGCTCGACCCCGAGAAGGGCCGTGTCGTGCTGGGGTTCCTGCACATGCTCGGCCGGTCCGTGGTGCCGGAGCTGGTCCGCGGGTTCCGCGCCGAGCACCCGCACGTGCGGTTCGGGCTGGTCCAGAACGCCCGGTACACCGTGGTCGACAAGCTGCTGCAGGGCGAGATCGACCTCGCACTGGTCGCGCCGCCGCCGGACGAGCCGGAGGTGGAGTCGGTGGTCATCTTCGAGCAGGAGCTGTTCGTCGTCGCCCCGGTCTCGCACCCGCTGGCCTCACGCGAGGTCGTCCGGCTCACCGACCTCGTCGACGAGGACCTCATCCTGCTGGAGCACGGTTACGGCCTGAGGCAGATCACCGACGACATGTTCGCGAAAGCCGGTCTCACCCCGCGCATCGCGTTCGAGAGCCAGGAGATCGAGACCGTGCGCGGCCTGGTGGCGGCCGGGCTCGGCGTCGCGATCCTCACGCACGCCGAGTTC
>JASLAV010000426.1 GCA_030146905.1 Lentzea sp.
TCGCGGTCTACGCGCAGGAGCTGCGCCCGAAGGTCGTGCTCGTCGAGAACGCCCGCGAGCTCGTCAAGGGCAAGCAGCGCCACCACTTCGACAGCCTCGCGGAGGAGCTCACCCGGATCGGCTACTCGGTCTGGGGCGGCACGCACATGCTGTCCAAGTTCGGCCTGCCGCAGCTGCGCGAGCGGACGCTGATGGTGGCCGTGGACGCGGGCCTGCCGCTGCTGACCCTGGACGACCTGTGGGAGGGCAGGGTCATCCGCCCGTCGGCGATCACCGTCCGGCGCGCGATCGGCAAACTGCCCGTCATCGCCGCCGGTGTGGCCGACCCCGACGACCCCATTCACGTGTCGCCGACCTTTTCCCAGGACCGCAGCCTGGAAAGAATGCGCGCCATTCCCGCGAACGGCGGATCGTGGGCCGATCTGCTCCGCTCGCCGGAGACGGCCAAGTTGTTGAACCCTGCACAACACAAGATCGTCGAACAGCAGAACTGGGGTTCGCACCCCGATGTCTACGGCCGGATGTGGTGGGACGAACCGGCGCGGACGATCAAGAGGGAATGCGGTCACGTCGGAAACGGCCGCTATGCCCACCCCGTGCAGCACCGGCTCTGCACGGTCCGCGAGATGGCTCTGCTGCAAGGGTTCCCGAAGCAGTTCAGGTTCGACGTCTCGATTCTCGGGAACGCCTACCGGCACGTCGGCGACGCCGTTCCGCCGTTGATCGCCTACCAGCTGGCAGGGCTCACCAGGTGGATTCTCACCGGCCGCCGTCCAGAGCCCCGTGAGATGTGCCTGCGCGGCACCTCGCTGCGTCCCGGCGACATTCGGCCGGTGGAAGTCACAGAATTGGTCGCCTGATCGTTGAACCGCCGATGCCCGCCATCCGTAGCGGGTTCCGGCAATTGATAACTGTTGGGCAACGAATCTAACGTCACCTGACAAAATCAATCCATCGCGCGCCTATCCACTGTGGACACCCTGAGTTGATTTCCGCTGCTCACACCCAGTGGGTGATGGGATTCATACCTCACTCAACCGTGTGTCACCCCATCGGTTAGTGTCCGGCACGCTTCCTGTCGGTTCAGTGTCGATCGCGACGTGCCGACCGTCCCGACGGATGACTGACTTCCCGCCGCGTTCGGGCTAACTTCACGCGTTCAAGGAGACCCATGGCTTCCCGGTTGAGGATCGGCGCGGCGCTGCTCGGCGCCACTGCCGCCCTGTCGTTCTCGGCCCTTCCCGCCCACGCCGAGGTCAAGATCACTCCGGACCGCGGTGGTCAGGAGCAGGGCCACAACGTGTGGCTCAAGGACGGCAACAAGTCCCAGAAGCAGGACACCTCGGTCATCAAGCTCCGCATCGAGGACGACAAGGACCGCACCAACGTCCTCGCCTACTGCGTCGAGCTGCCCACGCCCCTCAAGGACGGCGACGTCCTCAAGGAGGTGCCGTGGGACAAGCACCCGAACAAGAACACCAAGTTCAAGGGTGACAACCCCGGCAAGGTCCTCTGGATCCTGAACCGGTCCTACCCGAACAAGTCGGTCGAGGACATCCGCAAGACCTTCGGCATCGACAAGCTCGACAAGAAGGACGTCATCGCCGCCACGCAGGCCGCGCTCTGGCACTTCTCCGACGACGCCAACCTCGACGTCGACAACCGCGAGAACGACCGCGAGGTCGTCGCGCTGTACAAGAAGCTCGTCGCGGACGCCCAGGTGGAGAAGGAGACCCCGAAGCCGACGCTCGAGGTCGAGCCGCTCACCCAGTCCGGCAAGGCCGGCCAGAAGATCGGACCGTTCAAGGTCACGACCACGGCCTCCGAGGTCAAGCTGACCGCGAAGCTGCCGGAGGGCGTCGCCGTCGTCGACGCCTCCGGCAAGCCGTTCACCATGCAGAAGGACGCCGAGCTGGCGGTCCAGGGCACCGGTGACAAGGTCTCCGAGTTCTTCGTGAGCGTCCCGGAAGGCGCGAAGGACGGCCAGGCCACCTTCAAGCTCTCGGCCGAGGCCGAGATCGCGCTGGGCCGCCTGTTCGTCGCGCACAACGGCCAGGACGACAACGTCGCGCAGTCGCTCGTCGTCGCGCAGCCGCAGAAGGCCAAGGTCCAGAAGGAAGCCAAGGTCGACTGGAAGACCGGCGTCGTCCCGACCCAGCCGACGTCCTCCACGCCGATCACGCCGTCCTCCACGACGACCGTGCCGTCGTCCGAGACCCCGGCTCCGTCGTCGTCCACCACCCCGGCCAACCCGGCTCCGGGTGGCGGTGAGGACGACCTGGCCTCGACCGGTGCCTCGATCATGTGGCCGCTCATCGGTGGTCTGGTGCTCGTCGGCGCCGGCGTCGGTGCGATGTTCGTGGTTCGCCGCAAGAAGGCCGGCGCCTGATCTGATCAGCGCCTCATAGACGAACGCCCCCAGGTTCCGCGCCGGTCCTGGGGGCGTTTGCCGTCTCCGGGTGTCTAGCGGCGGCGCAGACCCGCCACCGTGATGTCGCCGTCGGCGATCGCGACGTCCCGTTGTGAGGACGCCCCCGTGAAGATCGCCCGAGCCGGGTCGCGGAAGTTCTCCACGACCTCGACGCGCTGCACCGGCTTGGCCGTCGGGATCACGGTCTCCGCGTCCCAGGTGCGTCCGAACCGGACCAGGTAGGTGTTCACGTTCGGCTTGCCGTCCTCCGTGGCGTAGACGCGCCAGGTGAACGGGTCGATCTCCTCCATGTCGCGGACCCGCAGGCCCCGCGCCACCTCCCTGGTCTCCCAGGCGCGACCGTTCCAGGTGGACATGTGGTCGCGCAGCGGCCCGCCCGCCTCGTCACCGGCGAACCACAGCACGAACGGCCTGCCGAGCGTGGTGCCCACGAGCTGGATGTAGTCGGGTGACTTGACGTTGTTCGGCAGGGTCAGCGGTGTCTCCGCGACCTTCAGGTACCGCTCCTGGTCCGCGTCGTCGATCTGGGTGCCCAGGTCCCTGCCGGACGCCGAGTAGAAGTGCAGGTTCCGCGGGTCGAACGACGCGTAGTAGATGTTGCGGTGGTAGCGGTCGTGCTTGTGGCCCTCGGGACCACCGCCGGCGAGCGTGTAGACGATCCGCACCCGGCCGCTGTCCTCCAGGCGCAGCTGACCGATGTAGATCTCGTTCATGTTGTCCGCACGGGACGTCGACCCGATCGCGAACCTGTGGCCCGTGAGCTCCGTGGAGGTCTTCCACGTCCTGCCGTTGTCCTTGGACACGACGTAGAGCATCGGGCGCGTGTCGGTCGGCACGGTCGGGTCCAGGTCGCCGGTCGTCTCGCGGAAGAAGACGTAGATCGTGCCGTCCCGCGTGACGAACGGCATCGGGTACGTCGCCGCGTTCTTCGAGACCAGCGTCTCCTCCCACACGCCGTCGGCCGAGTGCGGCCGGGGCGAACGCGACATGCGCAGCTCGACGTTGTGCATGCCGCGGAAGACGAGCAGGTGCCCGTCGCGCGCCTGGACCATGGTCGGGTAGTTGTGCGCGTCCGAGTCGCCGTCCGCGATCCGGTTGGGCGTGGACCACGTCGCCTCGCGGTGGTCGTACGACTGGACGTAGCTGTCCTCGTACTGACCCGCCCACGAGATGAAGGTCTTGCCGACCTCGCCGTCGTGGACGCCGCCCGCGACCGGGCGGCGGTCGCTGCGAGCCGCGACGTTCGTGGCGGGCGTCGTCACCGTGAACTCCGCTTTCCCCTGCGCACCGGCCGTGGCGTCGGCCGAGGAGACCGCGACGAGCGGCAACAGCAGTACTGCGGACATAACTCCACGCAGGAGCCGTGTCATGTGGCGTGTCCTCCTGGTTCTGGCCGCGAAGGCGGCCGACCAGGCGGCGGCACCGACATCTTGCGTTTCGCGGAGCCGACTTGTCCAGGCGCAGTTAGCGTGATCGCGGCTATCAACACGAGAGCCCTACTCGGGTACCCTGCGTCAGGAGCGGAGGAGCGCCAGATGAACTTCGACGAGATCAAGAACAAGGCCATGGACCTCGCCGAGCAGCACCACGAGCACGTCGACAAGGGCGTGGACGCTGCGGCGGATTTCGTCGCGAGCAAGTTCGGTCACGAACAGCAGGTCGACTCGGTCGCCGAGAAGATCAAGGACATGCTCCCGGGTGGATGAGTGAACTCCTTCAACGCCACTGACGCAGGGCGGGTCACCTCCGGTTCGGAGACCCGCTCTCCTTCTGCTCGCAGGCCAGAGATGATCACCTGGCAGGGCATCCACGAGCCACGGCTCGAACAGGTCCGCCTGCTGCTGTCGAGCGACCAGCGCCTGCGCGCGTCCGGTCGCCTCGTCGCCGCGGGCCCCGACGAGCAGTTCAACGCCTCGTTCGAGGTGTCCGTCGGCGAGAGCGGCCAGGTCAACCGCCTGCTGCTGCGCACGGCCACGGTCCTGGAGGAGCGCCAGTGCTCCCTGTCGAGGACAGAGGACGGCGCCTGGCTGGTAGACCACGGCCAGGGCAGCAAGCGCGAGACGTTCAACGACGCCCTCGACGTCGACGTCCAGTTCGCCGTGCTGTTCAACGCCATCCCGATCCGCCGCCTCGGACTGCACCGCGAACAGGGCGAACACGCGCTGCCCGTAGTGCGGGTGTCGCTGCCGGACCTGTCGGTCCGCGCGGTCACGCAGACCTACAAGACGGTGTCGGTGGGCGACGACGTCTCCGTGGTGCGGTTCAAGAGCGGCGGCTTCGAGCAGAACATCAAGGTCGACCCCAACGGCCTCGTCGTCGAGTACCCGCTGATCTCGAAGCGGATTTAGAGCCCCTCCAAGAAGTACTTCCTTCGTGGCGAGTCCCGTTCCGATGGTGGAGGGCGGGCCTCTCGGGTTCTAGCGTCCTGCCATGCCCAAACGATTCTCGAGCGTGGTGGGGCGCTCGTTCGGTGACGGTGTCCGCGACGCCATCGGGTCCACCGGGATGACCCAGCGGCGGATCGCCCAGCTCCTGGACTGGGAGGAGGCCAAGGTCTCCGACCTGGTCAAGGGCAGGGGCGGGGTCACCGAGGTCGAGGTGGCGATGCTGCTCGGCCTGTGCCGGGTGGAGGCGGACGAGGCGCGGCGGTTGATGGCGCTGTTCAAGGAGACCCGCGAGAAGGGCTTCCTTGAACTCAGCGACGACGGCGTCCCCGACCAGCTGCGCACCTTGATCGTGCAGGAGCGCGACGCCAACAAGATTTTCGTGTGGGCGATGAACCTGATCCCAGGCCTCCTACAGATCCCGGCGTACTCGGCAGAGGTTGTACGGGCGGCCGCGACCGTGAAGCCCGAGCAGGTGAACGAGATCGTCGAAGCCAAGGCCGGGCGTCGAGCGATCTTCCACCGGAGCCGTGAGTTCGTCTTCTACATCCACGAGCAGGCCTTGCGGTTGCAGGTCGGCAGTGCCCAGTTGATGTCCGACCAGCTGCACGATCTGCTCCGGATGTCGGTGCGGCCCTACATCAGCGTGAGGGTGGTCCCTCTCTCGATCGGGGTCCATGCCGGACTCGCTGGTTCGTTCACCAAGCTGGGCTACGAGAAGTTCGAGCCGGTGGTCTACCTGGAGAGCCACAACTCCAACCTCTTTCTGGAGGACAAGTCCTCGATCACCGTCTACGACGAGGTCCTCAAGGTGCTCGCCCGGCAGGCCTTGGATGAGGAACAATCAAGGAGGTTGATCACCAGCTTGCTGACATGAGGAGATCCTCGTGACGACTTGGCGCAAGAGCAGCTACAGCGGCACTTCGAGCGACTGCGTCGAGGTCGGTCGTGGCGTCGGCATCCGCGACAGCAAGGCACCGACCACGCACCTGCCCGTCTCGGACAAGGCGTGGTCGGCGTTCCTGGCCGAGGTGAAGTCCACCCGCTAGAAGATCTCCGCGAGCAGCTC
>JASLAV010000436.1 GCA_030146905.1 Lentzea sp.
ACATCGTGATGACCCGCAGCACGACCGATCCGGTGCCGCGATCCCGTTGCGGGGATCGGCCGGTCCCCACGTCACCCGAAAGCTCTACAGCG
This sequence comes from Lentzea sp., assembly GCA_030146905.1. The sequence continues at coordinate 93 of JASLAV010000436.1, forward strand.
ACCCGCTACCGTGACACAGGTGACGACGTTCCCACCGGTGCCCGCGGACCTGTTCCGCTTCACCACGGCCGAGCACGCGGAGCTGCACACAGCGGTGCTGCGCGCGTTCGGCGTGGCGAACGAGCGCCTGGAGACCGCCCTCACCCTCGACGACGTGCAGCGACGACTCCGGGACGTCGGCTGGTCCGAGCAGGTGACCGACGACGAGCTGACCGCGTCGCTCACCGCTCTGCGTCAGTGGGGCCTGATCGACACGGCGCAGCACCGCCACGGCCTCACCAAGCTCGGCGAAGCGGCGTACGCGGGCGTCCAGCACGCGTTGCGCACCCTCACGAGCAGCGGCTCCCTGCAGACCGCCGTCCTCGACGCGATCGCGGACCGCCTCGACGAGCTGCACGACGTGCAGGACGACCGCCGCGTGTTCACCGCGCTGATGGAGCTCGAAGGCCACCTCGACGCCCTTCACGCCGGCACCACGCGCTTCAACGCGGACCTGCAGAGGCTCCTCAGGGACGACCAGGCCGACCTCGCCACGTTCCAGGACGTCAAGCGGACCACGATCACCTACCTGCGCGACTTCGTCGCCGACCTGGACGCGCGCAAGCAGCAGATCCGCGACAAGATCGACGGCATCGACGTCACCAAGATCCACGAGCGTGCGCGCAACGGCGCCGACCTGTACCAGGGCACGGACCTGTGGCTGCAGCAACGCGCAGCGCGCTGGAAGACCCTCCTGTCCTGGTTCCACGACACCCCGCCGCGCGCCGACGAGCTGCAGGACGTGGCGCGCAAGGCGATCGTGCAGCTGCTGCGCGTGCTCGACCGCATCAGCGAACAGCGCAAGAGGCCGACGAACACCGCGGCCGACTTCCGCGCGCTCGCCAGGTGGTTCGCGCGGACCGAGACCGAGGACGAGGCGCACGAGCTGTTCAACGCCGCGTTCGGCTTGTGGCCCGCGCGGCACGCCCACCTAGCGCACGCCGACGGCGAGCTGCTCCCGAGCGGCGAGCCGTGGCACAACACGCCACCGGTGCCGGTGTCGCCGCAGCTGCGCGCGACCGGCAAGCAGGAGCACATCGGCAGCACGGGCAAGGTCCGCAACGTCGAGGAGGTCCGCCGCAACCGCCGCGAGCAGGCCGAGAGGGAACGCCGGGAGCTCGAACACGCCTGGTCGCAGATCCAGACCGACGGCGCCGTCCGGATCTCCACGCTCACGAGCCTCGACCACGACACGTTCCACCGGCTGATCGACCTGGTCGGCAGGGCTCTGGGCAGCGACCCGGACAGCACCGGCACGCGCACGGCGGGCACCACCGACGGCAGGATGCAGATCAACCTGCGCAACGCACGCGGGTGGGCGACGATCACCACCCAGAAGGGCACGCTGAGCGGGCCCGACTACGTGATCGACGTGCAGAGCCGATGAGCAGGACCGGGAACCAGCTCGCGCGGCTGGAGAGCGAGGAGGTGGCGCGTGGTGTGCGGTTGCTGCTCGCGCGTCCGCTGCTCACGGCCGTCTACGACCACGACGGCTTCGACCTCGTCAGAAGGCGCCGCGAACCGATCGTGAAGTGGTTCGACTACTACTGCGGCTGGCGTGTGCACGTCGAGCCACGCGCCGGATACGCGCGTCTGTTCAAGACGACGCAACGGCCCGACCGCACGCGTCCGCTGTTCGACCGGCGGCGCTACACGTTGCTGTGCCTGGTGTGCGCGGAGCTGCTGACCACCCCGATGACGACGGTGGACGCCCTGACGACGCGCACGAGACAGGCGGCCGCGGCGGAGGGGCTGCCGCCGTTCGACCTGGACCGGCGCAGCGACAGGTCCGCGCTGGCCGACGTGCTGACGTTCCTCGAGGAACACGGCGCCATCGAGAGCGACGAGGTGCAGGTGCGCGCGGACCCGGTGCTCATCACCCGCCTGCTGGCCGCGCCGAACCCGCCGTCCACGGTGGACAGCGTCGAGGACCTCACGCACGAGTCGCGGTACGAGAACGCGCACCGCAGCCTGTGGCAACGGCACTCCGTGATGCGCCGGCTGATCGACGACCCCGTGGTCTACAAGGAAGACCTGACCGCGAGCCAGCTCGCGTTCCTGATGTCCCCCACGGGACGCAAGGTCGTTCAGACGGGCGTCGGGCTCGCCGGGTGCACGCTGGAGGAACGCGCCGAGGGTTTTCTCGTGGTCGACGCCGACGCGATCGCCACGGACATGAGGTTCCCGGACGACGACAGCAGCGCGAAGGTCGCCGCGTTGTTGTTGCTCGACCGGTTGGCACAAGGTTCCGCACGGTTCGACGACCTGGTCGAAGAAGCACGCGAGCTGCTCGCCAAGTTCCGCAACTGGGCCAAGGCCTACCAGTCGGACGGCGGTGCGGGCAGGCTGGCGGCGGACGGGCTCGCACTGCTCGAGGCGTTCGGACTCGCGCGCACGGAGAACGGCACCGTTCGCAGGCTGCCGGCGGCAGCCAGGTACGCGGTCGAGGAGCAGCAACATGGCTGACCGGTGGCAACCCAGCCGCGCCGGCATCATCAACGTCTGGCGCTACTACGACGAGATCTTCTCGTTCTACCAGGGCAGGCTGCTGCTCAGGGGCCCCAACGGCACCGGCAAGTCGAAGGCGCTCGAACTGCTGCTGCCGTACCTCTTCGACGCGAACCTGCGCCCGCACCGGCTGTCGACGTTCGGCAGCGCGGACAGGACGATGCACTGGAACCTCATGGGCGAGGGCAACCAGGGCAGCACCCGCGTGGGGTACGTGTGGCTGGAGTTCCAGCAGGGCGAGCAGTGGTTCACGTGCGGTGCGCGGCTCCAGGCCACCACGAACACGTCCAACGTCGCCGCCACGTACTTCACGACGTCGCTGCGGGTCGGTGACCTGCTGCTGGTGAACGAGTCCGGGCGGCCGTTGACCAAGACGGACCTCGCCGCGGCGATGGGCGAACACGGTGTCGTGCACGCCTCACCGGCCGACTACCGGCACACGGTGCGGACGACGTTGTTCCCCGGCGTGAGTGAGCAGCGCTACGACTCGTTGATCACGGCGCTGCTGCAGCTGCGCACGCCGAAGCTGTCCGAACGGCTCGACCCGAGCGTGCTGTCGTCGTTGCTGTCGAAGGCGCTTCCGCCGCTGGACCAGTCCGACCTGACGGAGATCGCCGAGGGCTTCGAACGGCTCGACCGCCAGCGCGAGGACCTGCGGCGGCTGGACGAGGAGATCCTCACCGCGGGGAAGCTCGCGGACGTGCAGCGCGTCTATGCGCAGCGTGTGCTGGGTGCGGCGGCGTACGCGCTGTCGTCTTCCGCCGAGCACCTCGAAGACACGACGCGTGCCGCGCGGATGAGCGAACGGCGTTTCCAGCGCCAGGTCACCCTGACGGACGAGGCGTTCGAGCAGCTCGTCGCGCTGGGACGGGAGGCGAGCGCGGTCGACGCCGAGATCGCCGGCATCTCCGACCTGCCCGCCTACCAGGAGGGCAAGCAGCTCGACCTGTTGCGGCAGCAGCTTTCCGCGGCGACCCTGCGCGCCTCGGAGGCCGCGTCACACGCCTCGAAGCTCCGTGCGCGTGCCATCGCGGACGAGGAGCACGCGTCGCAGGCGAAGGCCGACGCCGCCGCTCGCGCGGACGACTTGCGGCGTTCGGCAGCGGAGGCCCGCGCGGCCGCTGAGCTCGCGGGCATGCCGTCGGTGTTCGAGGAGATCGAAGCGAACACGGACACGCGTGCGGGCCGTGAACTGCTCACGGCCGCCGTGGACTCCCGTGTCGCCGAGATCAGCTATCTCATGGGTGCCGTCGCAGCGCACGAGAGAGCTGTCGACGCACGGGACGCCGCACGTCAACGGCTGGAGGAGACCCGCGAGGAGCTCGACCTCGCCACGGACGCCGAGGTGGCGGCGCAGTACACGTTCGAGCAAGCGTTTGCGAAGTTCCGCGCGGACTTCGACACGTGGGCGCACGGCTGCTCTGAGCTGCGCGTGTCCGAGCACGGCGAGATCGTGGAAGCCGCTGCCCTCGCCCGCGAGGAGTTCAGCGCCATCGAGGCACGTCTGCACGAGACGCGCACCGCGTTGAACGGTCAGCTCTCGCAGTACAACTCCATCCGCGAGAAGCTCGCCAACCAGGTCGACGTGCCACCGCCCGCGCCGTACACGCGTGACGGCGCTTACCGCGTGCACGCCGTGGGCGCCCCTCTGTGGCGTCTGGTCAACTTCCGCCACGGCACGCCACCGGAGGTGTGCGCCGCGGTAGAGGCGGCCCTGGAAGCCTCGGGCCTGCTGGACGCGTGGCTCACGCCGGGCAACTCGTTCGGCCTGTCCGACCAGGACCGCTTCGCCGAGCCGCTGCTCTCCGGCCCCGCGCCCGGCCGCACGCTGCTGGAGGTGCTCGTCACCGAGGACGAGCGCTGCTACCAGCTGCTCGAAGGCATCGCGTTCGGTGAGACGGCCACCGGCCACATCGCCGCCATCGGCGCGGACGGCACGTGGCGCCTGGGCAACGCCCACGGCCGCTGGGTCAAGGAGGCACCCACCTACATCGGCGAGAAGGCGCGCCAACGCGCCCGCGCGGGCCGGATCGCCGAGCTCACCGGCCTGATCGAGCAGCTGGCCACCGACCTGTCCGGTGTGGACGCGGCGCTGTCCCAGATCGCCGTGCGCCGCGCGACCCTGGCGGGCGAGCTGGCGCGGCAGCCGTCGACGGACCCGATCGAGATCGCCGAGGAACAGCGCACGAAGGCGCAGTTGCGTTGCGCGGCACGCAAGGACGCCGTGGCGGCCGCTGCCCGGCGCGTGGCGGACGCCGAGGCGGCGTTCTCCCTCCACAACGTCACGGACGTACCCGACATGGACGCCGTGACAGCGTTCCGGACCGTGGGCCACCGTTGGCTGGACGACCGCCACGACGCGTTGGCAGCAGAAGCGCTGTCGGTCGAGGCGGGCAGCCGTGCGTCCGTGAGCAACTCCCTGGCCGACGAAGCCGAGGAAACCGCCGCCGCACGTCAGCAGGAAGCCGCCGACCTCGCCATCACGCTGGAGACCGTCGAACGCTCCGCGGGCTCCGAGTTCCACGCCCTGGACCAGCAGCTCATCTCGTTGCGCACCAAGGCACTCGCCATCGCCGAGCAACGCGAACTGCTGCAAGACAAGCAAACGGGCCTAGCGCGCACCCTCGGCACGTTGGAGGAGAAGCGCAAGGTAGACACCGCACGAGCCGCAGAGGCCACCACCGCCTACGAAGCGGCCGAGGCCCGCTACCGCCACCTCACCGCCGGCCACCTGCCGTCCGACGCCGGTGAAGTGCCGGACGGCCCCGTAGACCCGCGTCTGATCCGCGACGCGGAATCCCGCCTAGGCGTGGCCGTGCACGACGCCCAACACCAACTGGCGGGCCGCATCGGCCTGTCGCTGGACCCCGACGACGACGTGACGGTGCTGACCGCATCCCTGGACGGCGCGCGCATGGGCGCCCACGCCCTGCTCGAAGCGCTGCAAGCCGAACGCGACCGCGTGCGCATGCACATCACCGACGCCGAACGCGACCTGTTCGACCAAACCCTCACCGGCGACACGAGAAGGCACCTGGCACAACGAATCCAGGGCGCCGCCGAACTCGTCGACATCATGAACCACCGCTTGGAGCGCGTCCAAACCGCCTCGGGCATCCGCGTGCAACTCGACTGGCAGGTGGACCCCCAGCTGCCACCGGGCACGCGAGAAGCCCGCGACCTACTGCTGCGCACAGACCTCGACGCGTCAGAACGCGCGATGCTGCACCAGTTCTTCCGCGAGCGCGTGGAAGAGGCACGCGCCCACGACACCGCAACAGGCTGGGAACAACAACTGGCCCAGGTGCTCGACTACACGACGTGGCACCAGTTCGTCGTGAAGGTGGACCGCGGCGAAGGCTGGGTCCCGGTGACCAAACGCGTCCACGGCGCACTGTCCGGCGGCGAGAAGGCCATCGTGCTGCACCTCCCCCTCTTCGCGGCCGCGGCAGCCCACTACCACGCCACCCCGACCGCACCACGCCTGATCCTGCTGGACGAGGTGTTCGTCGGCGTCGACGCCACCAACCGCGGCCAGCTGCTGGAGCTGCTGGTGAACTTCGACCTGGACCTGGTGCTCACGTCGGACCACGAGTGGTGCGACTACCAGGAGCTGACCGGCATCGCGATCCACCAGCTGACCACCGGCACCGACGGCGACGACGCGGTCACGACGGTCCGCTTCACGTGGGACGGGCACAGCCTGCACGCCGACGACTAGCTCGCGAGCTGTGCCAACGCTCGACGTTGCTCGTCCGTCAGCGGGAACGCCGATCACCGTCATCTGCGAACTGCTCGGAGTGCCCAAAGCGGACAGAGAGCTGGTCACCACGCTCACCGCGGGGCTGTTCACGCCGGAGACCATGGCGGAGGCCTACGGCAAGTTCGCGGCGTACGTGGACCACCTCGTGGACACCAAGGAGCCCGGTGACGACATCATCACCGAGCTTCGCGACGCGCCGAACCTCGTGAGCACCCTCGTCCTGCTCATCATCGCGGGCCACGAGACCACCGTGCAGCTCATCGGCAACGGTCTGCTGGCACTGCTGCGCGACCCCGCCACGAAGCAGCTGCTGCTCAGCGAACCGATCATGATCCCGGACGCCGTCGAGGAGCTCCTGCGCTTCGACGGGCCGTTCGCACTGGGGGTCTCCCGCGTCGCCACCACCGACCTGGAGATCGGAGGGGTCACAGTTCCGCGATCTTCGCAGGTCACCGTCTCACTTGGAGCGGCGAGCCGGGACCCGTCACGGTTTTCCGACCCGGACGTGGTGCAGCTGGACCGAGACCCACACGTCACGTTCGGTCATGGGATCCACTACTGCGTGGGGGACGAGGCGGGCTCGCATCGAGGGCGAGATCGCGTTCGGAACGGTCCTCCGGCGTTTCCCTGAACTCGCGCTCGCCGCTGAGCCCGAGTGGAGGGAGGCATTCATCCGAGGATTGGCATCATTTCGCGTGCGACCGAAGCCTTGACGGCGGCACGGGCCGCCGGCAGGTCGTCGACGGCGTAAATCTCCGGACAGGAAGCGATGACGAGGTCCTTGTCCGACGCGACAGTCAGCAAAGAAACTTTCTCCGTCAACGACTTCGCTTGCCGGACCACTCCCTTGGCATCGACGCGAATCAGCGTGACCCACGTCTCTGACCAGGGAAAGTCCGCAACAGCGCTGGATTTCCTCAGGCCTTCCACATCAAACTCGGCAAATCTGGGCATGACACCAAGATAACGAGTCGAGGTTGCGGAAAGTCAAAGATCACCCTTTCACCGCAATGCAGCCAGCAGATGGGACAGGTTGACACCAACGGCGTCCGCCAACCGGCGCACGACTTCCGGAGCGGGTGCCAACGGGTGCGTGTCACGGGTGAACGGCAGGCCTTCACCACCGGAAAACTTCGATTGCGGCGTAACGGGCGCGAGGATCGGGTAGACGCGCCAGCGCGGCACCTTCGAGTCCGCCATGGCGAGCGTGTTCTCATGCCACAGCATCACGGCGGACGACCGGATGTTGCGCGCGAGGACGCACCCGTAGCCCGTCAGCGTGATCGCGCGCGCGGCCGCACGCACGGGGTTGCGGAAGTCGCCGTCCACCACCCACACACCGTTTATGACCTCTGCCGAGAGACCTTCCGCCTCCAGCGCGGCGAGGGTTTCGGCGTGCTGGTCGTCCGCGGCGGCCGTGGCCAGTTCGACGACCTCCTGGACCTCCGAGGCCGTCACGACGCGCGCACCGGCCTCCGTGGAGGCGTACAGGAACCGCTCGACGTAGCGGTCCTCCGCGTAGGCCGCCCACTCCTGGACCTTCTCCCACGCCGACCGTGCGATGACATCGGCCTCGGAACCGCCACGCAGCCGTGCGTCCTGCAGCAGCTGTGCGAGCACCACGGCGATGACGGAGCTCAACAGCGCGTCATCGCGTGACTCGTCGCCCTCGGGCACGAGAGAGATCGCCAGGTCGCGCAGGTCGGCACGCCAGCTCTCGTCGCCCGCCCACACGCCGATGGCGAGCAGGTTCAGGTAGTGGTCCGCGAGGGCCATCCTCACGAGCAACGGCTGGCCGGGCGCCTCTTTGGCGTCACGGCGCGCGGTCGCCTTGATCTGCTGCCGTTCCGCGGGATCCACCACGCTCACGCGGATCTTGTCGAGTTCGTCGAGGAAGTCGTCCCACCGGTCATCCGAAAACCGGGCGAAGACGTCGTCCACCTGATACCTCCAGCTCACAGTCGAGCGACGGACTCGAGTACTCGTCTGGTCCGCGCCACTTCGTGGGCACGGAAGACCGCGGCGCCCGCCAACGCCGCGATCGCAGTCGCGACGAGGGTTCCCTCGACGCGTTCGTGCAGTTCCACGCCGAGGGTCTCCCCGACGAAGTCCTTGTTGGACAGCGCCATCAGCACCGGCCACCCGGTCGCCACCAGCTCGTCCGTGTGCCGCACCAGCGCGAGGCTGTGCCATGTGTTCTTGCCGAAGTCGTGTGTGGGGTCGATCAGCACGCCCTTGCGCGGCACGCCGAGCGCGACCACCTTCTCCGCGTGCGTGGTCGTCTCCGCGATGACGTCCTGCACGACGTCCGGGTAACTGACCCTGTGCGGGCGCGTGCGGGGCTTGACGCCGCCTGTGTGCGAGCAGACGTACCCGGCGCCGTACTCCGCGGCCACCTCCGCCAGGCGGGGGTCCGCGCCCGCCCACGTGTCGTTCAGGAGGTCGGCACCGGCCTCGCAGGCGAGCCGGCCGACGTCCGCGCGCCAGGTGTCGCTGCTGATGACGAGTTCCGGGTAGGCGTCGCGCACACGGGCGATGAACGGCACGACGCGGCGCACTTCCTCACCGGAGTCGACGAGGTCGCCCGGGCCCGCCTTCACACCGCCGATGTCGACGATGTCCGCGCCCTCGTCGACGACGCGGTGGACGGCCTCCATCGCGACGTCCTCCGCGTAGTTGGCGCCCTTGTCGTAGAACGAGTCCGGGGTGCGGTTGATGATCGCCATCACCAGTGCGTGGTCGCGGACGACGGTCCGGCCGCGGAACTGGAGCTCGATCACATCCCGTGTCTACCAGGTGGTCCCCGGCTCGTGCACATGGCGGACGTCTCATACTGCCTCGCGTGGAACTGGTGAAAGCGGTCGACGAGCTCTGGCAGCGGGGCTGGCTGCCGTACGACGTCCGCGAGATCGTGTCGCGTTCACTCGACGAGTCGGCCACGTCCCTCGTGGTGGACGTGATCGCTTTGTCCTGTTCGCCTCATCACGAGGCGACCGTGCACCCCCGCTGGCGGCGTCAGCTCGAGGAGATCGGCGCCTCCGTCTGGTGGGAGGGACCGCTGCTGGAGGCGTGGGCGACCCGTCACATCGAGACACGGGCGTACGCGTCCCGCACGGCCAATGAGCTGCTGAAGTTCCTCGGACGGTTGCCGTCGTTGCCGCGCATCCTGCCGTTGCCGGGCGACAGGCTGATGTCGGCCGTGCGCGCGGGCCTGGACCCGAAGGTGCTCAACCGGGTGCGCGGCCTGCTCGCGAAGGCGGAGTCGACGTCGTTCCCCGAGGAGGCGGAGGCGCTGTCGGCGAAGGCGCAGGAGCTGATGAACCGGCACGCGCTGGAACGGGCGATGCTCGACGCGGACCTGCCGGCCATGGCGACCTCGCGGCGGATGTGGCTGGACAAGAGCTACTTCAAGGAGAAGTCGCAGCTGGTGCACGTGGTGGCGTCCGCTTTCCGTTCGCGGGCGGTCGCCTACGACGGGTTCGGCTTCGTCGCGCTGGTGGGCGACGAGGTGGACCTGGAGAGCGTGGAGCTGCTGTCGACGTCGCTGCTGGTGCAGGCGACCAGGGCGATGGTGGCGGCCGGCGGCCGGGCCGGGAAGGGCAGCGAGGCGCGCTCGCGGCCGTTCCGCAGGTCGTTCCTGGTGGCGTTCGCGTCGCGGATCGGCGAGCGGCTGGAGACCGTCCCCGACGTCCCGGACATCGAGGACGAGCGGCTGCTGCCGGTGCTCGCGGACCGCAAGAAGGCCGTGGACACGTTGTTCGAGGAGATGTTCACGCAGACGCGCACCTCGCGCGTGACGGTGCGTTCGGCGGCGGGATGGGGTGCCGGGCGCGCGGCGGCGGACGCCGCGGACATCGGAACCGGCCGGAGCTCGGTGACGTCGGGTCAGCCCCACCCCTTCGGGTGAACTCCCCGCATCACAGGAGCTTCCAGGGGCCTCACCGGGAAAAAACCGTCAGACCGCCTCCCTAACGTCGATCCCATGACATCCACCTTCTACAACGAGGTCAAGCTCGGCGAGGTCAACTACCGGCTGAGCGCCACGACGAACTCCGACGAGGCCCTGGTGCTGGACCTGCTGGGGTCGCTCGACTCAGGCGAGGTGATCGCGGACGGCCGCCTGCGCATGCCGGTCGAAGGCGGCGCCACGGTCGGCAGGCTGCTGTGCCGCGTCCTCACCGCCCACACGCGCCTGCGCCCCCGCCCGTCCCGGCACGCGAACGCCAACCAACCCTGGACCGAATCCCTCGACACGGAGCTCCGCACCGCCTGGCTCGCCGGCGCGGAGGACACCGCCACCGCACTCGTCAAGTCCCTGGCCGGCACCATGCAGCGCTCCACCACGGCCATCCGCGCCCGCCTGGCCAAGGTGGGCTGCGACCCGGACGTGCCCGGCCGCGAGCTCTCCGCGGCAGCCGCCTCCCTGCTGTGGGCGAACACGGAG
>JASLAV010000480.1 GCA_030146905.1 Lentzea sp.
AGCGCCATGCCGAACGGCGACGCGAGCACCTTGCCCTGGCCGAACGCGTCCTCCGCCCGTTCCACGACGTCGGTCGCTGGCGGCACGGAACCGGTGATGGTCGTCACGCCCGCGATGTCGAAGTCGACCCCGAGACCCAGCGACAGCGCGGAGTTCGTCAGCAGGTCCGCCGGCATGTCGACGGCGAGCTGGGCGAAGGTGGTGTTGCAGGAGAAGGCGAACGCCGACCGCAGCGGGATGGTGCCCTTCTCGAACTCGCCGGAGTTCGGCACGATCCGCCGTCCGTCGATGGTCGTCTTGCCGGGGCACGGCAGCGGGGTGTCGGCGCCGGCCTTGCCCGACTGGATCGCGGCGAGCGCACTCACCGCCTTCATCGTCGAGCCCGGCGGGAAGCGCCCGGTCAGCGCGAGAGCGCCCTGGGCGTCGGCGGGGTCGTTCTGCGCGACGGCCAGGATGTCGCCGGTCGACGGCTGGATCGCCACCAGGATCGTGGGCTGCTGCACGGGCTCGACGGCGTCCTCCGCGGCGGCCTGGACCGCACGGGACAGCGCGACGTTCACGGCCTTGGCGGGCTCGGCGGCCTTCGAGTGCAGCTCGTCGATCTCGGTGCCCTGCGCGTCGACCGTGGCGACCCGGAAGCCCGCGTCGCCGGCCACGTCGTTCTCGACCAGCTTGCGGACGGCGGGCAGCACCTGGGAGCCGAAGGTGCGGCTCGGTGCCAGCAACGACGTCTGCGAGCTGAACCGCACGCCGGGCAGCTCGTAGATCTTCGGCTTCACCACCTGGTAGTCGGGGTCGCGCAACGCCGCCACCTGGTAGGCCTGACCCTCGGGGGTCTTGGCGACGCCCTCGCTGATCGCCTGCTGGGTGATGGCCTTGTCCAGCGGGGTCAACGCGTCGGCGAGCGCCTTCGAGACAGCACCGACGTCACCGGCCTCCTTCGCCACGAGCAGCACGGAGACGACGCGTTCGGGAGCCAGCAGCGGCGTGCCGTCGCGGTCGAGGACCGGCGCGGGGTCCGGCTTGAGCTCGGTGACCTTGATGGACTGCTGCGGAGCGAGCTTGGGGTGCGCCACCGACGACTGCCAGTGCACCTTCCAGGTGTCACCCTCCTGGCGCACGTCGAACTTCGTCGGGTACGTCCAGTGCCGGTTCTTGCCCAGGTCCCAGTCGAGGGTGACGCTGGCCTCGGAGGCCGTCTCACCGTTCTTGCGGATCTGGTCGACCTTGCTGGTCAGCCCCTCCGGTTTCAGCGCGCCCCTGAACTTGTCCAGGGTCTCCTTGGCGTCGGCCGGGTTGTCGGTCATCCCGGCGGCACCCTGCACGTCACCGGACGCGAGCTTCGCCAGGAAGTCGTTGGTGATCTCCGGGGCCCCCGGTTCCGACGTGAACAGCCCACAGCCGCTCACCGTCACCAGCACCACCGTGATCGTCGCGAGAAGGCGCACTCGCGCGAGTATGCCCGTTCAGAAGAGGACAGTGGCGTATTGCCCGACCTGTTCGAACCCGATTTTCCGGTAGGCGGCCTGGGCGACGTGGTTGTAGCCGTTCACGTAGAGGCTCGCCGTGCGGTTGAGGACCCTGGTCAGCCGGTCGGCCACCGCCGCCGTGCCCGCGGTGCCGATGCCCTCGCCCCTGCGGTCGGGGCGGACCCACACGCCCTGGATCTGACCCACCTTGCTGGACATGGCGCCGATCTCGGCCTTGAAGACGACCTCGCCGTTCTCGAACCTGGCGAAGGCCCTTCCCGCCGCGATCAGCTCGCTGACCCTGGCCCGGTAGCCGGCGCCGCCGTCCTCCGCGCAGGGGTCGATGCCGACCTCCTCGATGAACATGCTGACGGCGGCGGGGAGGTAGCGGTTGAGCTCGCTCGGCCTCACCTGCCTGACCTGCGGGTCCGGGGTGATCGCCGGGCTGGTCCTCAGCGCCATCAGGGGCTGGTCCGCTCTCACCTCCCTGGCTGGGCCCCAGTCCGGCTGGAGCTCTTCCCAGAGGGTCAGGACCTGTTCCGCCGGGCCCACCAGGCTGGAGCACATCCTGCCCCTGCGGCGTGCCCGGTCGGCGAACATGCGCATGGCGCTCTGGTCGCCCTTGAGGGGGATCAGGTTCGGGCCGGAGAAGCAGAGGCCTTCCATCTTGCCCCTGACCGGTTTGGAGTCGGAGCCCCACATCTCGCCGCCCAGACGCCACGGGTCCAGTCCGGCCACTTCCACCCTCGCTGCGACCATGCACGCGGCTACGGGGTCGTTGTCGAAGACCCCGCGTACATCGATCAGGTCGCGCTCGTCGAGCACGCGCGCTCCGGCCAGCCTCAGCACGTCATCTAGCGTGCCAGATCTGGCCGGGATGTGGCATCAGCCAACTGTGGGGAGCCTGGTGACGGTTGTTGCGTTTCGGCTCCTTTTCAGGCGTTGGGCTGCGCCCCGGACCCCGTCAGCCGGGTTGGTTTGTCGCGTTCGGTGTGGGGTGGTCCCGTCGGCTTCGTGAAAGACGAAGGGCGCGCCCCCTTCGGGAGCGCGCCCTTTGTCGTCTGTCCGCTGGTCAGCCGACGGTTACCGCTGGCGTGCCGCCTTCGACCGGTTCCATCTCTTCCGCCAGGCGCATGGCCTCTTCGATCAGGGTTTCCACGATCGCGTGCTCCGGCACGGTCTTGATGACCTTGCCCTTCACGAAGATCTGGCCCTTGCCGTTGCCGCTCGCCACTCCCAGGTCGGCCTCGCGGGCCTCGCCGGGG
>JASLAV010000481.1 GCA_030146905.1 Lentzea sp.
CTGTCGTCAGCCGACCCTCGTGTCCTCGACGTGCTCCTGACGTGCGTTGCTGAGCAGCTCGAACCACGATTCCACGTCCGGGCGACGGCGCAGCAGAGCGCGGCGTTCGCGCTCGGTCATGCCTCCCCAGACCCCGAACTCGATCCTGTTGTCCAGCGCTTCAGCCAGGCATTCCATGCGCACCGGGCAACCCAGGCACACGAGCTTCGCCTTGCGCTGCTCCGCACCTCGGACGAAGAGCTGATCCGGCTCTTCATCACGGCACGAAGCGTTGATACGCCAATCCCCCTGGTTCATATCCCCCACTCCTCAGTGCTGTCCAAATGTGGAAATCCGCCACACCCCTGCCACGGATGCCGTAGCGTTCGAGCTACGACTGCATTCCTTGGACGTTGACGGACTGTAGTGCCGTTCGGTTCCCCGTCCAACCCTGGGTCACCCGACTGTTACCTGTCTTGCGTATCTCTACTCATGCTGAGTAACGGCACTTACTGATCACGCTCACCCGTTCGTGTACGGCGTACGCTGGCCCGCGTGCGAGTCAGGAATGGCGTGCTCAAGATGCTCGGCCTGTGCCTGCTGGCTGGGGTTCTCCTCGCCGGCATGCTGTTCCCAGTCGTGGGCGCGACCGGCCTCGTGTCCAACCGCGCCAGCGACACCGTGGACAGCATCTCCGCCGACCTCGTGACCACGGATCCTCCGTTGATCACCACGGTCACCGACAAGGACGGCGGCCCGATCGCCTACCTGTTCGACCAGTACAGGGTCCTCACACCGCCCGACAAGATCTCGCCGACGATGAAGGCGGCGCTGATCTCGGTCGAGGACCGCCGGTTCTACGAGCACCAGGGCGTGGACTGGAAGGGCACCATCCGCGCCGGTCTGACGAACCAGGTCAGCGGCTCCGTGTCGCAGGGCGCGTCCACGCTGACCCAGCAGTACGTGAAGAACTACCTGGTCCACGTCGTGGCGCGGAACAACAAGCTGGAGCAGGCCAAGGCCCAGGAGCAGACCATCGCGCGCAAGATGCGCGAGGCCAGGATCTCGCTGCAGCTGGAGCGGAAGCTGGGCAAGGAGGAGATCCTCGCCCGCTACCTCAACGTCGTCCCATTTGGTTCGACCATTTACGGCATCGCGGCCGCCGCCCAGGCTTACTTCAACACCACGCCGGACAAGTTGACGGTTCCCCAGTCGGCGATGCTCGCCGGAATGGTGAACAGCCCGTCAGCGCTCGACCCCGAAGCGTATCCGGACAAAGCACTGGACCGCCGCAACAAAGTGATCGACAGGATGGTCGAGAACGACAAGCTGTCGCGCGACGCGGGTGAGGCGGCGAAGAAGGAAGGGCTCGGGCTCGCGAACCCGGTCCGCACGCCCCCCAACGGTTGCGTCGGCGCCGGCCCGGAGAACGGCTTCTTCTGCTCGTACGTCGTGAACTACCTGGAGCGCGCCGGTTTCAGCCAGGAACAGCTGCGCACCGGCGGCTACACCGTCCAGACCACTTTGGACCGCGCGATCACGCAGCAGGCCAAGGCCGCGGCCGAGGCGGGCGTCGGCAAGAGCGTCGACGGCATCGCGAACACCATGGCGGTCGTCAAGCCCGGCAAGGAGCGCCACGACGTGCTCGCGCTGGTCGCGAACCGCGACTACGGCCTGAAGTCCGACCAGCGCCAGACGACCTACGACCTGCCCAGCGGCGTCGAGAACAAGTTCGGCGCCGGCTCGATCTACAAGGTCTTCACGGCGGCGGCGGCGCTGGAGAAGGGCCTCGGCATCGAGAACGTCATCCAGACGCCGACGTCCTACACCTCGCGGGTCTTCAAGGGCGGCGCCCAGCGCTGCCCGAGCACCGGCGAGCCCGGCACCCGCTGGTACTGCCTGTCGAACTTCGACTCCAGCTACCCGTCGTCGATGACGCTGCAGCAGGCCCTCGCCACCTCGCCGAACACCGGCTTCGTGATCCTGGAGGAGCAGACCGGCATGGACCTGGTGGTCGACATGGCCTCGCGGCTGGGCATGCGCGAGACGATGGCGACGAACCTGCAGGGCACCCGGCCGGACCCGAAGGCCAAGGACAAGCAGAACCGCGTCTCGCAGACGGAGTTCTACAAGCAGAACGGCGGCAACGCGTCGTTCACGCTGTCCCCGGCACCGGTGTCCACGCTGGAGCTCGCGAACGTCGCCGCGACCATCGTGAGCGGCGGCAAGTGGTGCCCGCCCACCCCGATCGCCAAGGTGCTGGACCGCAACGGCAAGCCGGTCACGGTCAACGAGGCGCCGTGCGAGCAGGTCGTGGCGGAGGGCCTCGCGAACGGTCTCGCCGTCGGCATGAGCAAGGACGACGTGGGCAACGGCACCGCCGCCGCGGCCGCCCGCGCGGCCAAGTGGACCCGCCCGATGATCGCCAAGACGGGCACCACCGAGGAGTACAAGTCGGCGGCGTTCATCGGCGCGACGCCGGACTTCGCGGGCGCCGTGCAGACGTTCAACGACGGCACCAACCCCCGCCCGATCTGCGTGACCGGCGCACCCCGGTTGTGCGGCAACGGCAACATCTTCGGCGGCACGATCCCCGCCAAGACGTGGTTCGAGACGATGACGAAGGTGCACGGCACCGCGCCGGTGTCGCAGCTGCCGCCGGTGGAGCCGCGCTACCTCAAGGGCGGCAAGGAGATCCAGATCCCCGACGTCGTGGGCCGGCAGGTCAACGACGCCGTCAGGATCCTGGGCCAGGCCGGGTACAAGACGAGCCAGCAGTCGGTGAACTCGGACCAGCCCAAGGGCACGGTCGTGAGCCAGACGCCGCGCGGCAACGCGTTGCGCGGCACGGTGATCAGCCTGTCGGTGAGCTCGGGGTACGTGCCGCCGCCGGTGGCTCCGGAACCGTCGAACGGCCCCCCTGCCCCGCCGCCGGGCACCCCCGGCGATCCGGGCAACCCTGGCCGTCCGCCGATCACGCTGCCGACCGAGCCGGGCCGACCTCGCTAGAGCATCTCCTTGAGGCGCTCGACGCTCGTGCCGACGTGCTTGCGGATCTCGGCGACCGCCCTGTCGCGGTCGCCGAGGCGGATGGCGTCGAGGATGAGCCCGTGCTCGGCGACGACCTCCTCCGGCGTCTCGGACCTGCTCAGGACCGTGAGGTAGAAGCGCAGCTCCTTGGTCAGCGCGGCG
>JASLAV010000498.1 GCA_030146905.1 Lentzea sp.
CCACCCCGTCCCACCGCCAACGTCGGCCCCACCGGCCCCGAGAACCTCACGACCCACCCTCTCCCCAGCCGTCCTGCGAGAGGGCGGGAAAGTGGCCGAGGATCGTGATCGCGGCCACGGCACACCCGCCTCTGAGGCCGAACCTGCCGCGCGGGAGGCCCGTTCCGGTGGAGACTCACACGGGGCGCACCCATGTGAGCGCCCCACACCGAAGCTCGCCCCGAACGAGAGCGTCGATGCGCTCATGAACAGGTAACGGAGTCGTAGTCGTGAACGCGGAGAAGTCCGGCATCGAAGTCGCCGTGGTGACCGGGCTGTCCGGTGCTGGCCGCAGTACCGCGGCCAAGTGCCTGGAGGACCTCGGCTGGTTCGTCGTCGACAACCTGCCCCCGGAACTCATCGCCACCATGGTCGAGCTCGGCGCGCAGGCGCGCGGGGCCATCACCAGGGTCGCCGTCGTCATGGACGTGCGCAGCCGCGCGTTCACCGAGGACCTGTCGGCCATCATCAAGGACCTCGACGCACGCGGGTACAAGCCGCGCGTGCTCTTCCTCGAAGCCACCGACGCCGTGCTGATCCGCCGCTTCGAGGCCGTGCGCCGCGGTCACCCGATGCAGGGGGACGGGCGTCTGCAGGACGGCATCGAGGCCGAGCGGATCCTGCTCACGCCGCTCAAGCAGGAAGCCGACCTGGTGCTCGACACCAGCTCCCTCAGCGTGCACCAGCTGCGGGCCAAGATCGAGGACACCTTCGGCACGGAGGCCGCGTCCAGGACGCGGGTCACCGTGCTGAGCTTCGGGTACAAGTACGGGCTGCCGATGGACGCCGACCTCGTCATGGACGTGCGGTTCCTGCCCAACCCGTTCTGGATCCCCGAGCTGCGCGAGCAGACGGGTCTCGACGGCGAGGTGCGCAACTACGTGCTGTCCCAGGAGGGCGCTGACGAGTTCCTCGACCGCTACCACGAGTTGTTGCGGCTGGTCGGCGCCGGGTACCGGCGTGAGGGCAAGCGCTACCTCACGCTCGCGATCGGCTGCACGGGTGGCAAGCACCGCAGCGTGGCGCTGAGCGAGGAGCTGGCCGCGCGGCTGGCGAGCGAGGACGGCATGGCCGTGAAGGTCGTGCACCGGGATCTGGGACGCGAGTGACGAAGGTGAAAGCTGTTGCTTTGGGTGGCGGGCACGGGCTGCACGCGACGTTGTCGGCGCTGAAGAGGCTCACCGGCGACGTGACGGCCGTGGTGACCGTCGCGGACGACGGTGGTTCGTCGGGACGCCTGCGCCGCGAGCTGTCCGACCTCCTGCCGCCCGGCGACCTGCGCAAGGCGATGGCGGCGCTGGCGGGGGAGGACGAGTCCAGCAGGCTGTGGACGTCCCTGTTCAAGCACCGCTTCGGCGGCACGGGCGCCCTCGCCGGCCACGCGGTCGGCAACCTGGTGATCGCCGGGCTGCTCGAGCAGCTCGGCGACCCGGTCGCGGTGCTCGACGTCACGAGCAGGCTGCTCGGCGTCCAGGGCCGTGTGCTGCCCATGTCGAACGACCCGCTCGACATCGAGGCGGACGTCATGGGGCTCGACGAGGACGTGAGGGACGTGCGGCGCATCCGTGGGCAGGTCGCGATCGCGACCACGCCGGGACTCGTGCAGCGCATCCGCCTCACCGCCCCGAACGGGCGACCTGTCGGCTGCCCGGAAGCGGTACAGGCTGTACTTGACGCCGATCTTGTGTTACTCGGTCCCGGATCGTGGTTCACCAGCGTGTTGCCGCATCTGCTGGTGCCCGAACTGCACGACGCGCTGGTGCACACGCGGGCCACGAAGGCCCTTGTGCTCAATCTTGTCCCCCAACCGGGGGAAACCGCCGGTTTCTCTCCGGAGCGCCACTTGGACGTAGTCTGCGAACACGCACCCGAGCTGAAGGTGGACGCGGTGATCGCCGACGTCGACTCGGTCCCCACCCCGGACCGGTTGACGCGAGCCGCCTCGGCGCTGGGTGCGCGTACGCATCTGGCGAAGATCGCCGCACCGGACGCCGCGGACCGGCATGATCCGGAGGCGCTTGCCGGTTGCCTGAGGCAGGTGGTCGAGGAGACCGGAGTGGGAGGGACGAGCCCGTGGCGATGACGTCGGCGGTCAAGGACGAGCTGAGCAGGCTCGCGGTATCCAAGACCTGTTGCCGCCGCGCGGAGGTGTCCTCCCTGCTCAGGTTCGCCGGCGGTCTGCACATCGTGTCGGGCCGGGTCGTCGTGGAGGCCGAGCTCGACCTCGGTTCCGCGGCCCGCCGCCTGCTCAAGGAGATCCAGGCCCTCTACGGCCACCACGCCGAGGTGTTCACGATCCAGTCGAACGGCCTGCGCAAGGGCACCCGCTACGTCGTCCGCGTGGTGAAGGACGGCGAGGGTCTCGCCCGGCAGACCGGTCTGCTGGACCCGCGCGGCCGCCCCGTCCGCGGCCTGCCGGCCCCGGTCGTGTCCGGCGGCGCGTGCGACGCCGAAGCGGCGTGGCGCGGGGCCTTCCTCGCCCACGGCTCGCTCACCGAACCCGGCCGCAGCTCGTCGCTGGAGATCACGTGCCCCGGCCCCGAGGCGGCACTGGCGCTGGTCGGCGCCGCCCGTCGCATGGGCATCGCCGCCAAGTCGCGCGAGGTCCGCGGTGCCGAGCGCGTGGTGATAAGGGACGGCGACGCGATCGGCGCCATGCTGACCAAGCTCGGCGCGCACGACAGCGTGCTGGCGTGGGAGGAGCGCCGGATGCGGCGCGAGGTCCGCGCCACCGCGAACCGGCTCGCCAACTTCGACGACGCGAACCTGCGCCGGTCCGCACGGGCCGCGGTCGCCGCGGCGGCGCGGGTGGCGCGGGCGCTCGAGATCCTCGGGCCGGAGGCGCCGGACCACCTCGCCGCGGCCGGTCAGCTCAGGCTGGCCCACCGGCAGGCGTCGCTGGAAGAGCTCGGGCAGCTGTCGGACCCGCAGATGACCAAGGACGCGGTGGCAGGCCGTATAAGGCGTCTGCTGGCCATGGCGGACAAGCGGGCCAAGGACCTGGGACTGCCGGACACGGAGTCCGCGGTCACGGCGGAGATGCTCGAAGCCGAGGCGTAGCCGTCACGGCGTGTGGCGGCCTGCCCAGACGGCCAGCTGAGCCCGCGAGCGCAGTCCCAGCTTGCCGCGCGCGTGCGTCACGTGACGGGCGACGGTGTGGGGTGAGATCCCCAGCCGTTGCCCGATCTGCCGGTTGGTCAGCCCTTCGGCCACCAGCGTCGCGACGTGCAGCTCGCGGGCCGAGATCCGGCCGTTCCCGCCGGCGGGGTCCGGCCGGGCGGTCAGGGCGTAGGAGACGGCCTGTGCCAGCGACATCCGCTCACCCGTCGACTCCGCGACGCGCGACCTGCCCGCCGTGATGCGTTCGCGGCACACGGACCTGGCTTCGTCGAGCAGCGCCTGCCAGTAGGGCTCGGCGCGGAAGTC
Source organism: Lentzea sp. (assembly GCA_030146905.1). The sequence goes on from JASLAV010000498.1 coordinate 3,466, forward strand.
GAAGCGGGTGCGGACCACGGAGGCGGCGGTCAGCAGCGACAACGCGCGTTCGTCGTCGGAGCCGACGCCGACGAGACCCAGTGCCAGCCCCTCCAAGTCGTAGAACTGGTCCACGGGGTGTTCGGAGCCCACCTCCAGGCTCTCGCGGAACAGGGCCACGGCCTCGGCGTGGTCCTTGCGCGCCAACGCGATCGCGCCGGACGTGTGCAGGGTCGAGTTCAGCATGTGGGGCAGCCCTGCCAGGCGCATCAGCGTCAGCGACTCGCGGACCAGTGGCGCGGCCAGGTCTGGTTCGCCGTGTTGCAGCAGCGTCCAGCCGTAGGAGTTGAGCAGGACGCCCCGCGCGAGCTTGTCGCCGGCGCCGCGCATGAGCTCGACGGCCTCGTCGAAGAGCCGCCAGGCGGCCTCGGGGGCGCCGGTGTGCGCCTCGGCGGAGGCGAGGACCTCCAGCGCGCGGGCCAGCGTGCCGGCGCGACCGGCGTGGGCCCGTTCGATGGTCAGCGACTCCAGCGCGAACCGGCGGGTCAGCTCCCAGTCGCCGCGGATGCGGTGGTGCATGGCGGCCAGCGCGGTCAGAGCGCTGCGGTACGCCGCGGGAACGGCCTGGGACAGGGCGCTGTGGAGCAGTTCGGTGGGAGCGCCGCGCGGGCCGCGCGGGGTGGACGTGTACGCGGTGGCGGCGATGGCCAGCGCGTACCGGGGCCAGTCGCCGACTTCGGAGGTGCGGGCCACGGCCAGTTCGAT
>JASLAV010000675.1 GCA_030146905.1 Lentzea sp.
CCTGCCGCGCCGCCCGTCCGGCCGGGTGGACCGGGAGGCGGCGGACTCGTGGTTCGAGGAGCGGCGGGCCGAGGTGGAGGCGTCGCCGGAGGACTGGCGGGCCTGGTTCCGGCTCGCCCACGCCTACGACGTCGCGGGGGATCGCGGCCGGGCCCGCGAGACGATGCGCAAGGCCATCCAGCTGTACTCCTGATCTTGTCGGGGGTGCTGAGTACGGTGTGACGCAGGGTTCCCGAGTCGGGGTACCCCTGCGTCAGCCTGGATCTGGACGCCCGCCTACCGTGCTGACGGAAGCTTGAATCCGAAGTGCTGCTTCTTGTTCTGCCCGCCTTCGCAAATCCATGTCGCGGTCACAGGCCAGTTCCGCGTTTCAAGAGCGAAGCGGTCGAGCGTGATCGAGGGAAGATCGAGCTTGAAGCCCGGATAGATCACGTGGTCCGCGCCGTACCAGGTCAGAACCCCGTAGTAGCCGTCGGCTCGGAACTCCTCGTAAGTCCAGCCTGAATTGAGGCCGTCTTGGTAGAAGACGCCTTCGTTGCCGACGTGCAGCCGCACAACAGGCCTCAGGGCACTTGCGGTTCCCGTGTTGGTCAACGTCAGTTTGATGACGCTCAGCGAGTTGTCGGCGCTGAGAACGAGGTCTGGCCGCTGGACGCTGTTCCTGTAGGCGACAAGGGCGACCGCCGACGCGGTCAAGGCGAGCACTGCCGCCCACCACGACGCAGCCGCCTGTACAACACTCATCCTGGTGGCCAGGTCGCTGTCGGAGTTGAGGGCCACCAACGGGATGACGATGAGGAGAACGATCGTCGGCACCCCGCCGACCAGAATTGCCGCCGTCTGCACACCAGAACTGAGTGGCCTGCGGACGACGACCGCACGGCCGATGCTGTCCTGGAGCTCGCCCGGCAGACCCGAGTTCTCTGGCATCTCGCCGCTCATGCTTGACCTCCGGTGTTCCTCGTGCCGTCTGGCTCAGGTCAAACTCGATGTCGAACTCTCAGATCAAAGGGTTGTGAACTCAGGATCCTGCCCGAAATCCGCCTGGAACAGCCGTTCGTTGAAACGCGGCTGAGTCAGCCGTTGACCACCGCGGCGATCAGCTCCGCCGCCAGATCGCCCTTCTGCACCACCAGAACGTCCTCCAGCCCGAGCCAGTCGGCCATGTGCCGCAGTTCCGCTGCCAGTTCCGCCGCCACCCGAGGCCGGTCCACGCCCTCCTCGGCCCAGGCGGACTGCACCCGCAGCACCCCGGCGGCGCGGTCGGCCTTGATGTCCACGCGGCCCACCAGCTGCCCGTCCAGCAGGAACGGGAACACGTAGTAGCCGTGCACCCGTCGCGGCTCCGGCACGTAGATCTCGATGCGGTACCGGAACCCGAAGATGCGCTCGGTCCGCGCCCGCTCCCAGATCAACGGGTCGAACGGGCACAGCAACGCCCGTCCCACGACTCGTCGCGGTGCCTTCGCCTCGACGTGCCGGTACCCGACGCCGCGCCAGCCGTCGACCGCCACCGGTTCCAGCACGCCGTCCTCTACCAGGGACGCGACCGCCGCCTGCGATCGGCGCGGGTCCAGGCGGTAGTAGTCGCGCAGGTCGGGTTCGGTGGCCACGCCCAGGGCCACGGCTGAGCGCTTGACGAGTTCGCGGGCGCCCTCTTCCGGTGTCCACTTCTGGGCCAGGACGTCGGCGGGGATGACGCGTTCGGTCAGGTCGTAGAGGCGCTCGAACGAGCGCCGGGTCCCGGTGGTCAGCACGCCGACGCCGAACAGGACCTCGCAGATCCGCTTGACCTCCGACCAGTCCCACCACGGGCCCTTCTCGCGGCCGGAGTCGCCCATCAGGGCCTTCTCCAGAGCGCCGGCACCGATCGGGCCCAGCTCCTTCACCGCGGCCAGGACGTCGTCGACCAGCTGGGGTGAGCGTTCGAGGATGGTCTGGTAGTTCTGCCACCAGCCGCGCTTCTTGGCGCCGGAGTGGAACAGCGGCCAGTCGCCGACCGGCACCAGCGACGCCTCGTGGGCCCAGGTCTCGACCAGCATGCGCGGCTTGCGCGGGGAGTGCGTCCAGGCGGCCTCGTCCAGCAGCGTGGGCTCGTAGGAGCCCAGGCGGGAGAACAGCGGCATGTAGTGCGCGCGCACCGCCACGTTCACGGAGTCGATCTGCAGCAGCTGCACGCGGGACAGGACGCGTTGCAGGTGTCTGCGTGTGGCCGCCGGTGGCCTCAGGTCGGTGAAACCCTGCGCGCCCAGCGCGATCCGGCGGGCTACGTCCGCGCTCATCCTCTGCACGGGACCGATGCTGCCACGCACCCCTGACAATTCCGCGACGCGGCGTCGATAGGGTGCGCTCATGGCCGACGCCGGCGTGCACCCCGCCACCGCTGCTGATCTTCCGGAGATCGTCCGCATCCACCGGGAGACGTGGCGGCTCGCCTACGCCGAGCTGCTCCCGCAGGACGTGCTGGACACGCTGGACACCGACGAGGCCTGGTCGATGGCCGTGCAGCAGGGAGCGGTGCTCGCGGCGACCGAGGGGGAGTGGACGGTCGGGTTCGTCGTGGCGAGCAAGGCTCCCGACGACGAGGTGGCCAAGGCGGACGGTTCACTGCCAGAGGACGCGGCCACCACCGCGCTCGTCAGCGTCCTCGTCGAACCGCGCTGGGGCCGGCGCGGGCACGGCACGCGGCTCGTCGCGGAAGCGCTGCGGAAGCTGGCGGAGGCGGGCGCGACGAGGGGCATCGCGTGGGTGCCGGAAGCCGACAAGGCGTCGCGGAACTTCTACGAACGCCTCGGCTGGGAGGGTGACGGCACGGTGCGCACCCTGGACGCGGCAGGGCGTCCGCTGCGCGAGGTCCGGGTGTCCGGTCCGCTCGAGGTCCGGCTCGCCGACTGAGATGTGTGTAGCCTCGGCCGGGTGCTCGCCTTGGTTGGCCTCATCTTCGGGGTCGCGCTCGGCTCGTCGATAGTTCCGCTGATCAGCATCGAGATGTTCGTCCTCGGCATGTGCGTGCGCTGGCCGGACATGTCGTTCTGGATCGTGGGCCTCGCCGTGGCCGTCGGCCAGGTGCTGGGCAAGCTCGTCTACTTCTACGCCGCTCGCGGCGACATCCACCTGCCGAAGTTCTTGCGCCGCAAGCCGAGTGACAAGCCGAGCCGCCTCAGCCGCTGGTTCGGGCCCGGCACGCGCATGCACCGCTGGGGCGACTGGATCCACGTGAAGTGCAAGGCGCATCCGAACTGGATGGCGGGCACGCACGGCCTGAGCGCGCTGGTGGGGGTGCCGCCGTTCATGGCGACGAGCGTGCTCGCCGGGCTCGCGGGCATGTCCACGGCGATGTTCGTCGCCACCGGCATGGTGGGCCGCTTCGCGAGGTTCAGCTTCCTCGCCGCGTCACCGGCCGTCGTCATGACTTGGTTCTAGGTCGAGCCCAACGGGTTCGGCGCAATCGCACAACCATGAAATACATCGTGACCTGCGGTGATGCTTGCGCACTTGACACTCCGGACTATAGTTGTCAAGTACGTCAAGCGAACGGTGGGTGACCAGGTGTCCCGGTGGAGCGTCAACGACATTCCGAGCCAGCACGGCCGATCGGTGATCGTCACAGGAGCCAACACGGGACTGGGGTTCCACGCCGCGGCGATGTTCGCGGCCAAGGGCGCGGACGTGACACTGGCCTGCAGGGACGGGGCGAAGGCGGAATCGGCGGTCACGCGGATCCGGGAGCGCCGGCCCGCCGGATCCGTCCGCGCCGCGACGCTCGACCTCGCCGATCTCGGCTCGGTCCGGAGGTTCGCCGACGACTTCCGCGACCGGCAGGACCGCCTCGACGTCCTGGTGAACAACGCGGGCGTGATGTGGGCGCCGCTGTCGCGCACGGCGCAGGGCTTCGAAGTGCAGTTCGGCACCAACCACCTCGGGCACTTCGCGCTGACCGGCCACCTGCTCCCGCTGCTGCTGCGAACTCCCGGGGCGCGGGTGACGACCGCGACCAGCCTGGCGCAGGTCACGGCTCGCATCGGCTTCGAGGACCTGAACTGGCGCGGGCGCCGGTACTCGACGAGTGCCGCCTACGCGCAGAGCAAGCTGGCCAACATGATGTTCGCGCTGGAGCTGGGCCGCCGGCTGCGGGCGGCGGGTGCTCACGTGGTGTCGACCGCGTCCCACCCCGGCTGGACCTCCACCGACCTGACCCGTCATTCGTCCGCCGTCCTGCGGAGGTTGAGCCCTCTCATCGGGATGCCCGCGGAAGTGGGGGTGCTGAGCACGATGCGAGCGGCGACGGACCCGGACGCGCCCAGCGGCAGCTACTGGGGCCCGGCCCGCCTGCTCGGGACCAAAGGACGCCCGGCCCCCGCCCGAATCCCGCGCCAGGCGCAGGACACGGCCGTCGCGGCCCGGCTGTGGGAGGAGAGCACGCGGCTGACCGGGGTTCGGTACTCCCTCGCGGCACCGACCAGCCGGGAGGGCTGAACCCATGGACAAGAACGCGGCCAACGGCTCGGCGCGGCGCGAACGCATAGTCCGAGCCGCAACCGAGGTGTTCCTGCGCTTCGGGTTCCGCAAGACCTCGATGGACGACGTCGCCAAGGCGGCGGCGATCTCCCGGCAGGGTCTCTACCTGCACTTCGAGACGAAGGACATCCTGTTCCGGGCCGTCGTGGAGCAGATGCTGGCAGACCTGCGAGCCGCCACCTGGGGAGCGCTTGACCGGGAGGGCGCCAGGACCGAGGACCGCCTGGCGGAAGCCTTCGAAGCGTTCCACGGCGTCACCGTCGGCACGGTGAACCGCGACGTCTACAACGAACTGCTGAGTTCGGCGCAGTCGTTCGCGCTGGACCGGATGCACCGGATGGAAGAGGAACTCGTCAACGCCGTGGCCGCGCTGCTGACCGGCACCGGACACGCCGCCGCGTGGAAGGGGGCAGGGCTCTCCGCCGCCGAACTCGCTCAGAACCTCTTCGACGCCTCGGCGGGCGCCAAGTACGAATCCGGTTCACTCGACGACTACCGCCGACGAGTCCGTGTCGCCGCACGGGTCATCACCGGTCTCCTAGTGGAAGAGGATCGACGCCATCACGGAGAAGGCGATCAACGCGGCGGCGACGGTGATTCGGGCTGACTCGAGCACAAACCCGAAGGTATCGATCAAGAGCCGACGAAAGCCAGGTGTGAACGGGTGAGAGCCGGATGATCTGGCTCTCACCCGTTCATCCGCACCAGATCTATTCGAGAACGAGAACTCCGTCCGGCAGGCCGGGTGCCTCGTAGGAGTGCCACATCGGGCGCCAGTCCGGCAGCTCCAGCATCCGCCGCATGTCCGCGAACCCGCTGAGCCAGCCCAGCCACGAGCCGTAGGGCGGCTGCGAGGGGTCGAACCCGCTCTGCACGAACGTCAGCCGCGTCTTGCCCTCCGAGCCCTTCAGCTCCCAGGACGACACCATGCCGCTCGGGAACTCCAGCGCGAAGTGCTCCGAGTCCAGCGCGATGATCTTCGCGGGCTCCTCGTCCTCCTCGAAGCCGCCGCCCATCACCCACCGGCCGCCGACGTGCGGCTCGATGGAGCACCGCGCCCCGAACCACCGCGCGAAGACGTCCGCGTCGGTCAGCGCGTCGATGATCGCCCGCGGTGTCGCCGCGATGTCCACCTCGAACCGCTGCTCCGGCGTCGTGAAGTCGCAGAACCCGAACACCGGCCGGCCTTCGACGTGCTCGACCAGGTTCGCGAGCATCAGCGACCAGAACGTCTGGACGATCCCGGCGCCGCCCTCGTCCTCCACGCCCTCGCCCCACGACGGGTACGGCGACTGCGTCATCACGACGAGCGTCTCGCCACCGCGTTCCTCCACGCCGAGCTCGACGGTGTAGTCCGTGCCGAGCAGGAACCACGAGAACTGCACGGACGTCTCCGACACCTCCAGCAGCTTCTGCCGCCCGCGCTCGCCCTCGGGCGTGTACCGCCCCCAGAACTCGAACGTCCCCCGGCCGAGGTCGACCTCGGCGTGCTCGGCCAGCCAGGCCCTCAGGTCCTCCGCCGTCGTCAGCGCGCGGTGGATCCTGGTGGGGTCGGCGGACGTGCGGACGCGGACTACTCCGGTGCTCATCGGTCGTCTCCTTTCGGGTAACAGGCCAGCGCGATGCGGAACGCATCCCCCTCCGCGCCGCCGTATCTGGTGAACAGGTCCTGCAACGTCGTCTGCAGCTCGGCCAGGAACCGCGCGCGGTCCTCCGGCGGCACCCGGATCTCGCCGGACACGCCGACGGACGGCAGCTCGCTCGACCGGTCCAGCGCCGCCACGTCCGCCTGCACCTGCTCGGCGAGGTCGACGAGGTGTCCCAGCGCCAGTTCGTCGCGGGACCCGATGCGGCCGACCAGGTGCGGCGAGAGCCAGTACGACCGCGCCACGGCCTGGTAGAGGCCCTCCTGCACGCCGCGCACCCTCCGTTCGGCGACCTGGGTCGCCAGACCGGCTTTGACCAGCTGTTTCACGTGGTAGTGCACGCGTTGCGGCGTCTGGTCCAGCACCGCGGCGACCTCGGTGCACGAACGCGGCGCGGCGAGCTGCCGCAGCACTTCCACGCGCTGCGGCTTGAGCAGGGTCTCGGCCTGCTCCATCCGGTCCAGGTAGATCACATCTCTCATCGCAAAAAAGACTTTGAACGTTCAAAACATTTTTGTCAATGCAACTGACAGATGACTTACTGACAGATATTGAAATCTGTCAGTCAATCGGGCGCTGTGGAGGTGACCGAAGACGACGAAGGGGTTCGAAATGCAGGAGCGCCGGCTCGGGCCACCGGTCCTGTCGTGTCCGCCATCGGCCTGGGCTGCATGGGCATGTCCCACGCCTACGGTCCCGCCGACAGGGACGAGAGCATCGCGACCGTCCACGCCGCCCTCGACGCGGGCGTCACGCTGCTCGACACCGGTGACTTCTACGGCCAGGGCCACAACGAGATGCTCATCGCCGAGGCGATCAAGGGCCGTCGCGACGAGGTGCACCTCAG
>JASLAV010000702.1 GCA_030146905.1 Lentzea sp.
GAAGGACGACAGGGGCGTGGTCTACGTGGAGACTCGTGGGTACAAGCAGGACGGCACGGTCGTGTGCGTCTTCCGGCGCAAGGTCATGGTGCCGAAGCAGTCCTACGGCGAGGCCCGCGGTGGCGAGCAGCCAGGACGCCCTGAACCCGCATCCGACTGATTTGGGGAAGTGACGTGACGGCTCTGGACCTGGCACGGCAACGTCTGCGCGAGTTCGCCGCCGAGGCGGCGGCCACCTCGCCGCTCTACGAGCACCTCGCGTCGCGTGCCGCCGAGGATCCGGAGGTCGCCGACCTGCTGACCGCCGCCGGTGAGGACGACGCCACGGGCGAGCTCCTGCTGGCGGCGGCGCACCGGCTCGTCCAGGCCGAACCCTTCCACCAGCTCTCGAACTACTACCCGTCGCTCGGCGGGACCTACGGCGCCGACGAGAACACCTGGCCGTTGTTCCGCGACTTCCTGCTGGAGCGCGGTGACCGCGTGCGGGCCCTCGTGAGCTCGCAGGTGATCCAGACCAACGAGGTGCGTCGCGCTGCGCTGCTGTACCCGGCGGTGGCCGCCGCGGCGAAGCAGGCCGGCGGGCCGATCGGGCTCGTGGAGGTCGCGACGACGGCAGGCCTGCTGCTCGGCCTCGACCAGTACTCGTACCGCTACCAGACCGCGGAGGCCGGTCAGGTCGTCGCGGGGCCCGCCAAGGCCGCTCTGGGCCTGCACTGCGCGCTGGAGCTCGCACCGGGCGCCGTGCTGCCGAAGCTGCCCAAGACGGTCAAGGTGGCCGCGAAGGCCGGCATCGGCGTGGCACCCGCGGACCTGACCGACGAGGACGCCTACGCGTGGCTGGAGGCGTGCGTGTGGGCCGACCAGCCGGAGCGGCTGCGCCAGTTCGGCGTGGCGTGCGGGGTGCTGCGCAAGAACCCGCCCCGCCTGGTGGCGGGCGACCCGGTCGCGGACCTCGCCAAGGCGGTCGAGCCGATCGACGCCCCCGTCGTCGTCATCACGAGTGGTTCCGGACTCGACCTCGTGCCCGCTTTGTCGGCTTTGGGCAGGCCGGTGTGGTGGGCGGCACACGAGGACGGTGAGCTCCGGTTGCTCCATGTGCGTGAATCCGAGGTTTCGAGCACCACCCTCGCCACGACCGAGGCACACGGGCAACGTCTCGTTTGGCGCTGAGCGGCTTCCCCGAACGCGTGAACCCGGTCAGGTCCTGGGCAGGCAGTTCCAGTCCGAGAGCGCTTCCACGAGCCCGTCGGTCGTCGGGAGTGTGGCCAAGGTCGCACTGTCGACCCAAGCGACATCCGATGCGTCGTCGCCCGCTTGGAGCACACCCGACGTGACCTGGCATTCGTAGTCGAAGATCGTGAAAACCCCGTTCGGGGCCGGTCGTTCGACGCTGCCGACGAGCCGCCCGACGGTGACGGAGAGTCCCGTCTCCTCGGCGACTTCCCTCGTCACAGCGGCACCGTCCGCCTCTCCAGACTCCACGCGACCGCCCGGTATCGACCACATGCCTTCACCAGGCGGATTGGCGCGTCGCACGAGCAGTAGTCGCCCGTTCGAGTCATGGACGATGGCTCCGACACAACGGATGCTTCGCTCATTGCGGGCCGTCACGAACACGAAGCGTAGTCACACCGGAACGGCGGTGCGTTCCACTACCCCGGCTGCGGTACAAATCTCCCAAGGTGCTGAATCGTGCTGTACAACGGTCACGAACGGCGCCAAACGGGTGCGAACGCGGACGGGGTGGACACCGTGAACTTGAAGAAGATTCTCACTTTCGCCGGAATCGCCTTGCTGCTGTTCTTCCTCATCGCGGAGCCACAGCAAGCGGCTCAGCTCGTGCAGAACATCCTCAACTCGCTGCGAACTGCGGCCGAGGCACTGATCACCTTCGTGCGACAATTGTTCTAGTCCACGGGTTCGGCCCGGGGCAGGACGAGGACAGGGCACTGGCTGGCACCAGAAAGGGCTGGTAGCGCATGTTCGCACCACGTGATCCGGACGACTACCTGCTGTCGAGCGAGCGTCGGGTCATCCGGGTGCGCAGGCACTGGTCCTACCTGATCTGGGACGTCCTGGAGGCGGCGGCACTGCTCGCCGGCTTCATGATGATCTCGTACCTGCTCCCGGCCGACGCGGGGTTGCTGCAGAACCTGCTGTGGTACGGGGCGCTGATCGTGTTGCTGCGCCTCTCGTACTTCATCATCGAGTGGTGGGTCGAGCGCATCGTCGTCACCGACAAGCGGTTCATGCTGACATCGGGCGTCTTCGAGACCAAGGTCGCGATGATGCCCATTACCAAGGTCACCGACCTCACCTACGAGCGCACCGTGGCCGGACGCATGTTCGGCTACGGGACGCTCATCGTGGAGTCGGCCGGTCAGATCCAGGCGCTGAACCGCCTGGAGTTCCTGCCGGACCCGGAAGAGGTGTACGACGCCATCTCGGAGCTGACCTTCGGCGACAAGAAGGCGCAGGCCGAGCGCTTCTCGATGATCAAGGCGCAGAGGGCGGCACGCGGGAAGAAGATGGTCCCGTAGCGGCGTCGGTTTCCCACGTCGTCCACACTGGACGACGTGGTCATCGATCTGCACACCCATTCGTCCGAGTCCGACGGCACCGACAGCCCCTCAGACCTGATGAGAGCGGCGGCGCTAGCCGGACTCGACGCGGTGGCCATCACCGACCACGACACCGCCGCCGGATGGGCGGAGGCCGTCGC
>JASLAV010000706.1 GCA_030146905.1 Lentzea sp.
CAAGCCGCTGCGCGAGGTCATGTGGGGCGACGACGCCGCCCTGCTGGACCGGACCGAGTACACCCAGCCCGCGCTGTTCGCGATCGAGGTCGCGCTGTACCGCCTCGTGCGGTCGTGGGGCGTCGAGCCGGACTTCGTGACAGGCCACTCGATCGGTGAGATCGTGGCGGCCCACGTCTCCGGTGTGCTGACCCTGGCCGGAGCGGCGGAACTGGTCGCCGCGCGCGGCAGGCTGATGCAGGCGCTGCCGCCGGGCGGTGCGATGGTGTCCGTGCAGGCCACCGCGGACGAGGTGCGTCCGCAGCTGACCCCCCGCGTGGGGCTGGCCGCGGTCAACGGCCCTGACGCCGTTGTGCTGTCCGGCGCGGAGGACGACGTCCTCGCGCTGGCCGCGCGGTGGTCGGAGCGCGGGCGCAAGACCAAGCGCCTCACCGTGAGCCACGCCTTCCACTCACCCCTCGTGGAACCGGTGCTGGAGGAGTTCCGCCGCGTCGCCGCGCGGATCACCTACGCGGCGCCGGCGATTCCGCTGGTGTCGAACCTGACGGGTGTCCTCGCGACGTCCGAGCAGCTCCGCTCACCCGAGCACTGGGTGCGGCACGTCCGCGACGCGGTGCTGTTCCACGACGGCGTGCGGTACCTGCGTGAGCAGGGCGTGACCCGCATGGTCGAGCTCGGCCCGGACGGCGTGCTCGCGGCGATGGCGCAGAACTGCCTGCCCGACAGCGAGCAGCTCGTCCTGCCGACCCTGCGCAAGGGCAGGCCGGAAGCAGACACGCTGGTGCTCGCGCTGGCACGGCTGCACACCGCCGGTGTCACCGTCGACTGGCCCGCGTTCTTCGCCGGCACCGGTGCTCGCCGCACCGAGCTGCCCACCTACGCGTTCCAGCACGAGCGGTTCTGGCTCGACCCGGTCGCGAAGACCGCGGACCTCGCCTCCGCGGGACTCGACGCGATCGCGCACCCGGTGTTGAAGGCGGCGCTGTCGTTCGACGGCACCACGGTGCTGACCGGCCGGCTCGACGAGGCCGAGCTGCCGTGGCTGGCCGACCACCAGGTCGGCGGTGCGGTGGTCGTTCCCGGGACGGCGCTGCTCGAACTCGCCGCCCGCGCCGGTGAGCACGTCGGCCGGCCTGGCGTCACCGAACTGCTGCTGCTCACGCCGATGGTCGTCCCCGCCGGTGACGTGCTGGACGTCCAGGTACGGGTGTCGGCGGACGGTGCCCTCCGGATCGTGTCGCGTGCCGCGGGGCAGGGGGAGTGGACCACCCACGTCACCGGCCAGGTCGACGGTGCCTCCGGCACCGGGTCCACCGCGGTGCAGTGGCCGCCGGTCGGCTGCGAACCGGTCGACCTGGACGCGTTCTACTCCGGGCTGGCTGAGCGGAACCTCCGGTACGGCCCTGCCTTCCAGGGCGTGCGGCGCTTGTGGCGCGGCGACGGCGAACTCTTCGCCGAAGTGCGGCTGCCCGAGCAGAAGAACGACGACTACCTGCTGCACCCGGCACTGCTGGACGCCGTTCTGCAGCCACTGGCCGCCGGTGAGCTGCTGCCCGACAGGGGAACGGCGCGCTTGCCGTTCTCCTGGACGGGTGCTCGCGTCCACGCGGCCGGCGCGTCGGTGCTGCGGGCTCGGCTGACCAGGCTCGGCCCCGACACCGTCCGGTTGGCCGCATGGGACGGCGAGGGCACCCCGGTCCTCGACGCCGACTCGGTCGTGTTGCGGCCGGTGTCCGGCGCCCAGCTGCGCGACGCCGTGGCAGCGGACTCGCTGTACCGCGTCGAATGGCGGCCCACCACCGTCGTGGCCCCTGCTTCCCCGCAGGGCACCACGCGGCGGCTGCCCGTCCAGACCGAGGGACCGCTGGCGCGTCGGGTGCGTGAGGGACTGGCCTGGGCGCTGACCACCGTGCAGGACTGGCTGGCACGTGAGCGGAGCGGTTGCCTGAGCATCGTCACCGGGCCCGGCCCGGTGGGCGCTGCCGTGCAAGGACTCGTGCGCTCGGCGCAGACCGAGCATCCCGGTCGCTTCCAGCTGATCGAGGCTGACGGCAGTGCCGCCTCCGAGGCACTGCTGCCGTCCTCGGCCGGTGCACCCGAACCGCAGATCGCCCTGCGCGAAGGTGAAGCGCTGGTGCCGCGCCTCGTGCGCCACACCGTCGCGTCCGCCGTGGGGGAAACCAAGTGGGACAACGGGTCACTGCTCGTCACCGGTGCCGGTGGAGTCGTGGGTTCCGCCCTGACCCTGCACGCCGTGACCACCTACGGGATCGGCGACGTCGTCCTGGTGAGCCGTCGCGGCGAACGGGCGCCCGGCGTCGCGCGGCTGGCCGACCGGCTGCGAGCGACGGGTGTCTCGGTCACGGTCGAGGCCTGTGACGTGGCGGAGCGATCTCAGGTGGAAGGCTTGCTGGCTCGCGTCCCGAACCTGCGTGGCATCGTCCACGCGGCCGGGACGGTGGCCGACACGGTCGTCGAAACGCTCACCACCGAAGGCATCGAGGCCGTTCTCACGTCCAAGGTGGACGCGGTCAGCCACTTGGACGAGCTGAGCAGGGGACTGGACCTGAAGTGGTTCGTCGTCTGCTCCTCGGTCGCAGGGTGGTGGGGCACCGCGGGTCAGGCCAACTACGCCGCCGCGAACGCCTGCCTGGACGCGATCGTCCGCGACCGCGCCGCCGCCGGGTTCCCGGCGCTCGCACTGGCCTGGGGCCTGTGGGAAGAGCGCAGTGAGCTCTCCGGACACCTCGGTGACGCCGACCTCCGGCGGATGGCCGGCGTCGGCATCGCACCACTGTCCACAGCGGACGCCGTCGCGGCGTTCGACAGCGCGCTGCGCTCCACCGAACCGGTGCTGGTTCCCGTCCGCCTGGACGTCCGGTCCGTCACCGGGCAACCCGTGCCGCTGCTGGCCGACCTCGTTCGCACGCCGGCCGTGGCCAAACCCGCCGCGACCGCACCGGAGACCTCCGGTGGTGCGTTCGGTCACCTGACCGCGGACGAGCTGCGGGCGGAGCTGACCAGACTGGTCCGCACCGGCGCCGCCACCGCACTGGGCCACGCCCAGCTGCGCGACGACCAGGTCGAGCAGCCGTTCTCCGCGCTGGGAATGGACTCGCTGACCGCACTGGAACTGCGCAACCGGCTCAGCGAGGCGACCGGCCTGCGCCTGCCGCCGACCCTGCTGTTCGACCGGCCCAGCCCGCTTGAGGTGATCGAGCACCTGGTGGAAGAACTTTCGACCGAGAAGGACACCACTGTGACCCAGGCGGTTCAGCCGACCGAACCCGACGCGGCCGAGGACGACCCGATCGTGATCGTCGGCATGGCCGCCCGTTACCCCGGTGGTGTCAGCTCGCCGCAGGAGCTGTGGGACCTGGTCGCCACCGGGACCGACGGGATCACCGCGTTCCCGGACGACCGCGGCTGGGACCTCGACACCCTCTTCCACGACGACCCCGCCCACCGCGGCACCAGCTACACCCGTGAAGGCGGTTTCCTGCACGACGCCGCCGACTTCGACGCCTCGTTCTTCGGCATCGCGCCCCGCGAGGCGCTGGCCACCGACCCCCAGCAGCGGCTGCTGCTGGAGACCTCGTGGGAGGCGCTGGAGAACGCGGGCATCGATCCGCTGTCGGTGAAGGGCTCTCGCACCGGCGTCTACGCCGGCGTGATGTTCCACGACTACTCCACCCGCGTCCGGGACGTCCACGACATCCCGGACGGCATGGAGGGGATGCTGACCCTCGGCAGCCACGGCAGCGTCGCGTCCGGCCGCATCTCCTACGTCTTCGGCCTGCAGGGGCCCACGATGTCGGTGGACACCGCGTGTTCGTCCTCCCTGGTGGCCCTGCACCTGGCCGCACAGGCGCTGCGCAACGACGAGTGCTCGATGGCGCTGGTCGGCGGCGTGTCGGTGATGTCCACCCCGATCACCTTCGTCGAGTTCAGCCGCCAGCGCGCACTGGCCGCCGACGGGCGGTGCCGGGCGTTCTCCGCGGACGCGAGCGGGACCAGCTGGGCCGAAGGCGCGGGAATGCTCGTGGTGGAACGGCTCTCCGACGCGAAGCGCAACGGGCACCGGGTGCTCGCGGTGGTCCGCGGCAGCGCCGTCAACTCCGACGGTGCCTCCAACGGCCTCACCGCGCCGAGCGGTCCGGCTCAGCGCCGGCTCATCGAGCAGACGCTGGCGGACGCGCGGCTGGTCGCGTCCGACGTGGACGTGGTCGAGGCGCACGGCACGGGCACGGCCCTGGGCGACCCGATCGAGGCGCAGGCGGTGCTCGACACCTACGGACAGGACCGCGACCGCCCGCTGTGGCTGGGCTCGCTGAAGTCCAACACCGGTCACACCCAGGCCGCCGCGGGCGTCGGCGGGATCATCAAGATGATCATGGCGATGCGGCACGGCGTGCTGCCGAAGACCCTGCACGTGAGCAAGCCGTCACCGCACGCGGACTGGGCTTCGGGATCGGTCGAGCTGCTGACCGAGGCGCGTCCGTGGCCGGGAGGAACCCGCCGAGCCGCGGTGTCGTCGTTCGGCATCGGCGGCACGAACGCCCACGTGATCCTCGAAAGCCCCGCCGAAGAAAACCTCGCCGAGGCCTCCGTCCCGGCGCCCGAACCGCGAGCAGGGGCGATCACGCCGTGGGTGCTCAGCGCCAAGACCCCGGCCGCGCTGCGAGCCCAGGCGGTCAAGCTGGCGGACTTCCTCGGCCGGGAGCCCGGCCACGACGACGGCGCCATCGCGGCGGCACTCATGAGCCGGTCGCGGTTCGACCAGCGCGCCGTCGTCCTCGGTGGCGATCGCGACTCGTTGCTGGAGGGCCTCACCGCCGCGGCACGCGGTGACGACGCGCCGAACCTGGTCGTCACGGCCGAAAAGCACACGGGCGAGACCGCCTTCCTGTTCGCCGGTCAGGGCAGCCAGCGCCCCGGCATGGGCCGCGAGCTGTACGAGGCGTTCCCACCGTTCGCGGCCGCGTTCGACGAAGCGGCAGAGGCACTCGACCCGCTGCTCGGCGTCAGCCTGCGCGACCTGGTCTTCACCGGCGACAGCCTGGACCGGACCGAACACGCGCAGCCTGCGCTGTTCGCGCTCGAGGTCGCGCTGTTCCGCCTCCTCGAGGCCTGGGGGGTGCGGCCGGACCGCGTGGCCGGGCACTCCATCGGCGAGATCGCCGCGGCCCACGTGGCCGGCGTCATGTCCCTGCGTGACGCCGCGACGCTGGTCGCCGCTCGCGGCAGGCTGATGGGCGGACTGCCGGGAGGCGGCGTCATGGTCGCCGTGGAGGCTGCCGCCGCCGAGGTGACCGAGCTGCTCGCCGGTCGCGAGAACGAGGTGGGGATCGCCGCCGTCAACGGGCCCAGGGCTACGGTCCTGTCCGGTGCCGCCGACCCCGTGCAGGCGATCACCGAGGAGCTGCGGTCGCGCGGTCATCGCACGAAGGCGCTGAGGGTCAGCCACGCGTTCCACTCGCCCCTGATGGCTCCGATGCTGGAGCAGTTCCGGGACGTCGTGTCCCGCATCGAGTTCTCGGCGCCGCGCATCCCGATGGTGTCGACGCTGACCGGCCAGGCCGCCGGTGCGGGCGACTTCACCACCGCGGAGTACTGGGTTCGCCACGTGCGCGAGTCGGTCCGGTTCCAGGACGCCGTGCGCACGCTGGAAGCCGGTGGGGTCAGCACCTTCGTGGAGCTGGGCCCCGACAGCGTGCTCTCGGCGATGGCATCGGCGAGCCTATCCACGCCGGCGGCGTTGCTGCCGGTGCTGCGCAAGGACCGGGTGGAACCGCGAGCACTGCTGGACACCGTCGCGAAGCTGTTCGTCCGCGGCATCTCCGTCGAGTGGGCCGCTGTTCTGGGGAAGGCCGAGCGGGCTCACGTGGAGCTGCCGACCTACGCCTTCCAGCGACAGCGCTTCTGGCTCGACACCCCGCGTACCGCCGGGAGCGTCGCGGGTACCGGCCTCGGTGAGGTCGGGCACCCGTTGCTGACCGCGTCGATGTCCCTGGCCGGCAGCGGAGCCACCGTCCTCACCGGACAGTTGTCCACCGCACGCCCGGCCTGGACCGACGGCCACCGCGTCGGTGGTGCCGCCGTGGTGCCCGGTACGGCCCTGCTGGAGATGGCCGCCAAGGCCGGTGAGCAGGTCGGTTGCCCGCGGGTGGCGGAACTCGTTTTCCGGGCCGCGGTGGTGCTCCCGGCAGAAGGCACCCTGGACGTCCAGATCGAGGTGTCCGCGCCCGAGGGCGACGGCAGCCGTGCCCTCACCCTGCACTCGCGGACCTCGGCCGACGCGCCGTGGACCGCGCACGCCACCGGTCGCCTCGTCCCCGCCGCACCCGGCACGGGGGAGAACCTGACCGAATGGCCGCCCGCGAACGCGCAGCCGGTCGACCTCGACGGGCTCTACCCCCGTCTCGCCGGGGACGGCCTGGGCTACGGACCTGACTTCCAGGGCGTCCGCAGGGCCTGGCGTCGTGGGAGCGACGTCTTCGCCGAGGTGACCCTGCCCGCGGCGTTGCAGGACGAAGCCGGCCACTACCTGGTGCACCCCGCGCTGCTGGATTCGGCGTTGCACCCGTTGCTGGCGGACGCGCTGCGCCTGCCGTTCTCGTGGGCGGGGGTGGAGGTCCACGGTCCCGGTGCCGCGTCGCTGCGGGTTCGCCTGCGGGACGAGGGACAGGATTCCTTCAGCATCGCCGCCTGGGACAACGTGGGCATGCCGGTGCTCTCCGCCGACGAGCTCGTCGCGCGGCCGGTGGTGCGCGAGCAGCTGCAGGTCATCGCCGCCGCACAGGCGGCGGAAGTCCTGTTCCGGATCGACTGGACGGCACCGGAGAAGCTGTCCGGTGCACGGGGAACCGGACACCTCACGCTGACCGTCGACAACGGTGACCCCGCGCTGCCGCTGCCGCGGCGGGTGCGGACCGCGCTGGACACGGCGCTGGCCTCGGTGCGGAGCTGGGTGGCGCAGGACCACGAGCCCGGTGCCCGGCTGGTCGTGCTCACCCGAGGAGCGGTGGACGGCGACCCGGTCGCGGCGGCGGTGTGGGGTCTGGTGCGCTCGGCGCAGACCGAACACCCCGGCATGCTCCAGCTGATCGACCTCGACGGCACGGCCGCGTCCGACAAGGCCTGGCGGGAGCTGGTCGGCACGGACGAGCCGCAACTCGCGGTGCGCGGCGGCCAGGTCCGCGTGCCGAGGCTGGCCGGTGCCGGAGCCGCCGGGCCGTCCACCTCCACCGAGTGGCGTGGCGGTTCGCTGTTGGTCACCGGTGCGGGCGGAGTCGTCGGTTCCGCGCTGACCCGGCACGCCGTCCGTGAACACGGGGTCCGGGACGTGGTGCTGCTGAGC
>JASLAV010000750.1 GCA_030146905.1 Lentzea sp.
TCGGCGACCATCGTCCACGGGTCGACGTCGGCGAAGACCGGGACGGCCCCGAGCATCGCCGGGGCGGCGGCGAGCGGCGCGCAGCCGAACGCCGGCACGACCACCTCGTCGCCGGGGCCGACGTCCATGGCACGCAGCACCAGTGACAGCGCCGCGGTGCCGCTGCCGCAGGCGATCGCGTCGGCGGCGCCCACCGACTCGCGGACGGCCTCCTCGAAACGGGCGGTGTGCTCGCCGAGGATGAACTTCTGCTCCGGTGCGAGACCGATGCTCTCGACGATGTCCAGCAACGCGTCCCGTTCGCCGTCGAAGAGGTCGGGCGGGAAGAACGGCAGGGTCATGATCGGCCTCGGTAGAAGTCGTGAATGGAGTCGCAGACCTTTTCGACGTCCGTCGCGGACATGTCCGGATAGAGGGGAAGTGCGATGGTGTGCCGGCACGCCGCCTCGGCATTCGGGAAATCACCGGAACGATGTCCCAGGTCGCGAAAACACGGCTGCAGGTGTAGGGGAACCGGGTAATAGACTTCGGTCTGAATCCCCCGCGCCGACAGGTGTGCGGCGAGTTCGTCGCGTGCCTCGGCTTCGATCACGTACACGTAGAACACACCACCGGGACGCGGCGCGGGCAGTTTGCGCACGCCGGGCATTCCGGTGAGCAGCTCCGTGTAGTGCGCGGCGAGCTGTGCACGGCGGGCGATGTCCGCGTCCAGGCGGGTGAGCTTCGCGAGCAGCACCGCGGCCTGGATGTCGTCCATCTTGCTGTTCATCCCCGGCAGCCCGGTCTCCGTCGAGATGCCGGGGAAGTTGTCGATCGTGCGGCCGAACCGGCCGTGGTGGCGCAACGCGCCGGCCACTTCGGCGATGCGCGGGTCGTCGGTGAGCACCGCGCCGGCGTCACCGATCGCGCCCAGCGTCTTCGTCGGGAAGAACGACAGCACGCCACCGATCCCGAGCAGGCCGGCATGGGTGCCGCGGTGCCGCATCCCGATCGCCTCCGCGCTGTCCTCGACCACCGCGAGGCCCAGCCGCCTGGCGACGCCGAGCAGCGCGTCGACGTCCACGAGCTGCGAGAACAGGTGCACCGGCATGACGAACCGGGTGCGTTCGCCGGCGACCTCCGCCACCGAGGCGGGGTCGATGCCGTACCCGTCGGACTCGATGTCGGCGAAGACCGGGCGTCCGCCGGCGAGCACGACCGACGACGCGGACGCGACGAACGAGAAGGCGGGAACGACCACCTCGTCCCCCGGCCGCAGACCGGCTGCCCTCAGCAGCAGGACCAGCGCGTCCGTGCCGCTGTTGACCCCGATGACGAAACGGGCGCCGGTGTAGGCGGCCAGTGCGGATTCCAGCTGGGCGACCTTGTGGCCGTGCGAGTACTTGCCATTCTCGATCACGTCGACAATGTGTCGCCGGGTCGTGGGCCACAGTTCTGCGAATGTGGCCGATTGCGTGTGGAAAGGGACCGACAGCGTACCCACCTCCGGGGGCGAATGACCGTTTCCGAGACTAGGGCAGCCGATCCGGGCGGCGATCCGGTTCACTCTTCCTGGTCAAGAATGTGTAGCGGGCGTTGACACCTCCGGCAGGGCCACCGCTAGCGTCGAAATCGGCCTGAATTCCTCGTTCGAAGATGGGGCTCAACCGTGCAGTCACTCGTGGTGGGACTCGGCCGTGCCGGAGCAGGTCTGCACCTGCCGGTGCTCGCGAAGGCGCGGGCGCGCGAGCCGCAGCTCTTCGGTGGCGAGGACGTCGTGGCGTGCGACCCGCGCAGGACGCCGCCTCACCGGCCCGGTCTCGTCACCGCCGCGAGCATCGGCGCTGCCGCCCGCGGGCTCGACCCCGCCGCCACCGTGGTGCACGTCTGCACTCCGCCGGCCGAGCGGCACGCGGTGATCACCGAGCTGGCCGAGCTGGGCTTCCGCAACATGGTCGTGGAGAAGCCGCTCGCGTCCGACGCCGACGACCTCGCGCGGATCATCAGGGTGCGGCGCAAGCACCGGCTGCACATCGAGGTCGTCGAGCCGTGGCTCGCCAGCACGCTCACCCGGCGGCTGATCGAGCTGACCCGCTCCGGCCTGTTCGGCACGCCGAAGTCGATCAGGATCGTGCAGAACAAGCCGCGGTTCCGCCGGTCTCTGGCGGCACCGGGTCATCCGACGGCGTTCGACGTCGAGCTGCCGCACGGCGTCGCGCTCGCGTTGCGGCTGGCCGGTGCCGCACGGGTCACCCACGCGGCGGGGGCGGACCTGGAGGTGGACGGGCAGTTCTGCCCCCGGATGGGCGGCGCGGACGTCGGTCTGCGGCACAACTCGGGCGTCCGCACCGAGGTCAGCTCCGACCTCACCAGCCCGGTGCGGGAGCGGCGGGTCACCATCGACTTCGCGAACGGCAGCGCGGTCGGGCACTTCGCGGTGAGCGATGACGACGACCACTCGCAGCTGACCCTGCGGGCGAACGGCCGCAGGGAGCACCTGGTGCTCCGCGACGACTCCCTGACCGAGTGGATGATCCAGGCCTACCGCAAGTTCCGGGTGGGCGGCGAGCAGACGCGCGGGTTCAACTTCGCCGCCGAGGTCGTGCAGCTGCTGTCCGTGGCCAA
>JASLAV010000761.1 GCA_030146905.1 Lentzea sp.
CCACCACGACACGACGAGGCGCCCGGTTGCCAGAGTCGCGAGGTGCCGCGGTTGATCTTGCTCAACGGGCCGCCTGCGTGCGGCAAATCAACGCTGGCCCGACGATATGTCGACGAGCATCCGCTGGCGCCGAACCTGGACGTTGATCTTCTTCGGAGCCTGATCGGCCGGTGGCGCGACGATCCACACGCTGCCGGCCTGCTCGCCCGTGAGGCCGCGCTCGCCGCCGCACGTGTCCACTTGACGGCCGAGCACGATGTGGTGGTCCCGCAGTTCCTGGGCCGATGACATTCATCGAACAACTTGAACGCCTCGCACGCCAGGTCGGCGCTGCGTTCCACGAGGTCGTGCTGCTCGACAGCAAGGAGAACATGCTCCGGCGCTTCACCGAGCGCAGGCGCGCGGCGGTTGATCCGGTGCACGTCGAGGCCCGGGAGATGATCGAGCGGAGTGAACTGTTCGAAGACCTGTCGGTGATGTACGACCGGTTGACGGCGGTGATCGCAGCACGGCCCGGAGCACGGATCGTCCACGTCGAGGACGGCGAAGTCGACCTGACATACCAAGCCGTGCTGCGCAGCCTCGTGTGAAGCCGGCGACCCTGGGCGCATCGCCGCAGCGGTGCGGAGGGGACGTGCCGGTAGCGTTGATGTGCTGGCCTGGTGGAGGCGCTCGCCACGGCGCTCGGACCCGGTCAGGAACGTTGTGAGCGGACGGGCTGGACGGCACGGCTGCTCGCGCGGGCCGAGGAAAGTCTTGTGGTAGTTCTGCCAACGAAAGAGGGGCCCACCGGTGCGGTGGCCCCCTCTTTTCGCTGCTGTTGCGTCAGATCCGGTTCGGCATCGTCCACTGCTGGCTGGTCCAGCCGGGAGCGGGCCCGCAGTTCGCGATGACGATCGGCGTGCCCGGTGCGTTGGAGCCGAGGTCGAGGCACAGGCCGTTGTGGTTGCGGATGGTGCCGGTGTTGAACGTCCACTGCTGGCTGGTCCAGCCCGGCGCCGGCCTGCAGGCCGCGATGACCAGCTCCGTGCCGGGCGCGTTGGAACCGAGGTCCAGGCACAGGCCGTTGTAGTTGCGGATGGTGCCGTCACCGGGGACCTGCCAGTTCTGGCTGATCCAGTGGCCGGGCCGGCAGTTCGTCATCCCCACGACCGTGCCGGGCGCGTTGCTGCCCAGGTCGGCGCAGAGCTGGTTGGAGTTGCGCAGGCGCTGGCCCGCGTACTGCTGCCGGATCCACGTCACCACGTCGTCGGTGCGGGTGGCGGTGCTGCCCTTGCGGGTCTCGGTGACCAGCAGGCGGCCGTTCTGCCACGAGGTCTTGCCGATGCCGACGAGGTGCGCAACCCCGTTGACCTCGCGGAACAACGGCCCGCCCGCGTCACCGCGGCACAGGTCGGCCGCACCGTCGAGCACCGTCGTGGTGGCGGTCGAAGAGGTGGCGGTGAACGCGGCGAGGCGCGGCCGGTCCGGCACCCACTCGTCGGCGGTGCGCCCGAAACCGGCGGCCTGGAGCGCCTCGCCCTGAGCGGCGGCTGTGGTGGCCAGCTCGACCGGGACGACCGGTGCGGCGGCGGCCAGCCTCGCGACGGCGAGGTCGCGGCCGGTGTGCCTGACGACCTTCGTCACCGTGGTGCGGTGCCCTGTTCCGGTACCGAGGTTCACGTCACCGACGACGACCTGGGTCTCCCCTGACTCCGGCAGGCAGGACGACGAGGTGACGATCCACTCCGGGTCGACCAGCGCGCCGGAGCAGCCACCGGCAGAGGACGTGACGCGGGCGAGGAACTGGTGGGTGTCGTTCGGGACAACGGTTCCGCGCGACACCGCCTGCGACCCGCTCACCGCGAGCAGGCCCAGCGCGACGACGCCCGTGAGCACCGTGGTGATCTTCTTCATGTTCGGTTCTCCGTGTGGTGGAAGGGAGTCAGCAGGTCGAGTCGAACTCGATCAGCACGCCGGGCGTGCCGGTGACGCCCTCACCGGTGGCGGTGGGCGCGTTCTTGCGGATCGGCGTGGTGTGCACCTTGCCGTTCACGTGGCTGCAACCCCCTGCGGCGGCGAACATGAGCATGCGAAAACGAGCCCTCAACGGACCTCCCCCTATCAGCGCTCCCGCGGACTGGTCACACAGAAACGCAACCCCCAGTAGCGCCGTCCCCAGTCGGGCGCCGAGGTGATGATGTCGTCTGACGGCAGGAAAAACCATCCTCTGTGACTTGGTCCACAGGTTGAGCGCGTTCCTGAATCCGGGCTGCGCGTTGATCTGCCACCGACGGCTCAACGCACAACGCGGAGCACCCGATTCACGCACGATGCCTGCCGAGATTTCTCGACCGCGCCGTGTATCCACGGGGCCGGGTTCTCCTATAGAGCTGGAGGGGAGCGCCGATCGCGGCGCTGCGAGAGAGGCGACGATCCGGTGGACGCCGTGGCGACCTGATCAGCAGCACCACGGCGGGACTGGCGAAGCTGAACGACATCTCACCCGCCACGGTCAGCCACCACACCAGTCCGCATCGTCCCGTGCGTCGGCGCTGGCGATGATGGCGATCAACGCCGCCCGCCGAGGCGACCACGCCGCCGCATCGCGCCACGCCGGCGATGCCGCCGACCTCGCCCGGTCGACCGGAGACTTCGACAACCTGACAGAGGTGTTGATCCGGTTCATCGCTGTGTGCGGGGTGACGGGCGACCTGGCCGACGGCATCAGGACCGGCGCGGAAATGATCGACTCATCACGCTCGAAAGGCGATACCGGCGCACTCGCCCGGTTCCTCAGCGTCCAGGCGTGGCTGCTGGCCGCGGCCAACGACCTCGATTCCGCCGGCGAGACCATTTCCGAGGCCATCACCGCGCACGAGGCACGGGTCGACCAGTCCCTGCCCCTACCTGAGAGGTATTCGAGCGACTGGGGCACCACCATGCTGCACACCGCGATGATGATCTCGATCAAACGCGGCGACGACGCGGAGGCGGCTGGGTACTCCACCGCGCTCCTCAACGCTCGCTTCTACCACCACGACGCCGTTGTAGGAGCGCTGGTGTGCGCCGCGATCATCGCGGCCGGACGAGGTGAGGACGAACGCGCGACACGGTTGGCAGCCGGCGTGGCCCGAGTGTCGAACGAAACCGACTCGTACCACGACGGTGTGCTCGAACCGGCCATGAGCTCGGCACGTCGCGCACTCGGTTCGGCAAAGGCTCGCGCCGCAGCCGCATCAGGTCACGCGATGACCATCGAGCAACTCGTGCGATACGCGCTCAGCGGCGCTCTGCCGGTCGGCGACGATCCCGCCAGCGCACTGACTCCGCGTGAACACCAGATCGCACAGCACGTCGCTCAGGGTCTCACCAACGCCCAGATCACGACACGCCTGTCCATCAGCCAACGCACGGTCGCCAGCCATCTGGCCGGCATTCGCGCGAAACTGGACCTGCGCAGCAGGGTCGACATCGCGCTGTGGGCGGCACGGCCGGCGCGATCCGTTGATCACAGGGCGACCTGGGCGAATCCCGTGCTGGCGTCAGCCTGGCCTGGACGGCGGCTGCCTTCTCGTCCTGCAGAACCTACTGACGACGTTCCACGCCCGGCTGCAACCGCCGGCATCGTCAGGAAGTGCTCACGATGGCGTGCTCGTAGGCGTAGATCACCAGGTGCACGCGGGTGCGCAGGCCGAGTTTGGCGAGCACGCGCGCCACGTGGGTCTTGACCGTGCCTTCACCGACGGTCAGAGCGCGGGCGATCTCGGCGTTGCTGAGACCGCGCGCCACGTGCCTGAGCACCTCCAGTTCGCGCGGGGTGAGCAGGTTCAGCCCGGTCGGTGCGGGCCGGGGCGCGACCTGGGCGAACCGGCGGATGGCGCGGCGGGTGACCTGCGGGTCGATCAGCCCCTGTCCTCTTGACGCCGCGCGGACCGCCTCGACGAGCAGTGCCGGTTCGCTGTCCTTGAGCACGAAGCCCGCCGCGCCCGCCTGGAGTGCGCCGAACAGGTACTCGTCCACGTCGAACGTGGTCAGCGCTACCACGGCGGGTGCGGGGTTGACCGACTCGGTGATCCGGCGGATGGCCGCGATCCCGTCCATCCTCGGCATCCGCAGGTCGAGCACCACCACGTCCAGGCACAGCAACCGGGCCTTGTCGACGGCTTCGGCGCCGTCCACGGCCTCGTCGACCACCTCGATGTCCGGTTCGGCGTCGAGGACCAGGCGCAGTGCCCACCGCGCGGGCTCCTGGTCGTCGGCGACCAGCGTGCGGATCATCGCTCCTCCCCCAGCGGGAGCCGGGCTTCCACGAGCCAGCCGCTGGGCCGGTTCGGCTCGATCCGCAGGGTTCCGCCGAGCAGCCGGGTCCGTTCCCTGATGCCGCGCAGCCCGGTGCCCTCGGCCGTCGGGCCGGGCGTGGTGGAACCGTTGTCCGCCACGGTGATCACGACGGCGTCC
>JASLAV010000771.1 GCA_030146905.1 Lentzea sp.
CGGCACCAGCGGGACGGTCAGCCCGACCATCTCGCCCAGCACCGGTCCCCACATCCCCGCGCACGACACGACGACGTCGGCCGGGCAGGAGGTCGTCGCGGTGGAGACCGCGGGGGACCGGGTCACCGGCGTGCGGACCGCGAGCGACACCTTCCCGGCCGACGTCGTCGTGTCGTGCGCGGGGAGGTGGGGACCGGTGCTGGGCGAGATGGTCGGGCTGACCGTCCCGCTGGTGCCGATGGCGCACCAGTACGCGTTCACCGGAAACCTGGACGTCAGCGCGGAAGCGCTTGCGCGCCAGCCGATCCTGCGGCACCAGGAAGCCGACCTGTACTTCCGCTCGCACGGCAGGGCGATGGGCATCGGCGCGTACGGGCACCGGCCGATGCCCATCGCGGCCAAGGACATCACCTCGTCGGAGCTGCCGTTCACCAAGGAGGACTTCGAGGCGTCGTGGGAGGCGGCCGTCGAGCTGATCCCCGCGCTCGCCGAGGCCGGGGTCGACCGCGGGTTCAACGGGCTGTTCTCGTTCACCAGCGACGGGATGCCGTTGCTCGGCGAACACCCGCGGCTGCACGGGTTCTGGGTCGCGGAGGCGGTGTGGATCACGCACTCCGCCGGTGTCGCGCGGTCGATGGCCGAGTGGATCGTCGACGGGCAGCCGGAGCTCGACCTGCACTCCAGCGACCTCAACCGGTTCGAGCAGGTGCAGCTCGCGCCGGACTACGTGCTGGAACGCAGCTGCCAGAACTTCACCGAGGTCTACGACGTGCTGCACCCGTTGCAGCCCATGGAAAGCCCGCGGCCGCTGCGCACCAGCCCGTTCCACGAACGCCAGAAAGCCCTGGGAGCGTTCTTCCTGGAGGCGTCCGGGTGGGAGCGGCCGCACTGGTACGAGGCCAACGCGGGCCTGCCGGAGGTCGCCGAGGTGCCGGGCCGCAACGAGTGGGCGAGCCGGTACTGGTCGCCGATCTGCGGGGCGGAGGCGCTCGTGACGCGCAGGCGCGTCGCGATGTTCGACATGACACCGCTCAAGCGGCTGGAGGTCAGCGGGACGGGCGCGCTGGAGTTCCTGCAGCGCATGACGACCAACAACCTCGACCGCAGGCCCGGCGCCGTGGTCTACACGCTGTTGCTCGACGAGCAGGGCGGCGTGCGCAGCGACCTCACCGTCGCGCGGCTCGACCGGGACACCTTCCAGGTCGGTGCGAACGGCAACCTCGACCTCGACTGGCTCACCCGGCACGCGCCGGAAGACGTCCACGTCAGGGACATCACGGCCGGAACGTGCTGCATCGGTTTGTGGGGACCGAAAGCACGCGACCTGGTCAACGGGATCACGCACACGTTGGACACGCAGAAGGGCTACTTCACGGCGCAGAGGGCGTACATCAAGAACGTTCCGGTGACCGCGCTGCGACTGTCCTATGTGGGCGAACTCGGCTGGGAGCTCTACACCACCGCGGACATGGGGCCCAAGCTCTGGGACACCCTGTGGGAGGCGGGCCAGGAACACGGTGTCATCGCGGCGGGACGCGGGGCCTTCAACAGCCTGCGGCTGGAGAAGGGCTACCGGTCCTGGGGCACCGACGTGACGGCGGAGCACGACCCGTTCGAGGCCGGGCTCGGGTTCGCGGTGCGCATGGACAAGGACTTCCTCGGCAAGGGCGCGTTGCACGACCTGATCCCCACCAAGAAGCTCACCTGCCTGACGATCGACGACCCGCACAGCGTCGTGATGGGCAGCGAACCCGTGTACCACCAGGGCGAGCCCGTCGGCTACGTCACGAGCGCCGCCTACGGGTACACGACGGGTCTCAACATCGCCTACGCCTGGCTGCCGAGCGAGGTCGACGACGAGGTGGAGATCGAGTACTTCGGCGCCAGGGTGAAGGCGCGTCCGGCACGGGAGCCGTTGTTCGACCCCGAGATGAAGCGGCTCAGGAGCTGAGGCGGTCTCCTGCGCACCACCGCCGGTGAGATCCTCGCCGGCCTCACGACCGACGGGGCCACGCGGCACCCGATCGCCCTGTTCGACCCTGCTCGCTTGAGAGGCGGAGCATGACAGGCAGCCTGATCTCCACCCTTGAGGGCCGCTACTACACCGATCCCGCGATCTTCGCGCAGGAGCAGGCGGAGATCTTCGAGAGGATGTGGTTCTGCGCGGTCCGCGCGAGCGACCTCGCGAAACCCGGTGACTTCCGCACCGTGCAGGTCGGGCGCGAGAGCGTGCTCATCGCGCGGGACCGCCACGGCGGGCTCAACGCGTTCCTCAACGTCTGCCGCCACCGCGGCGCGCGCATCTGCGTCGAAGAGACCGGCAGCGTCAAAAGGGCGTTCCAGTGCCTTTACCACGCCTGGACTTATTCGTTGGACGGTAAGCTGATCGCCGCACCGAATCTCACCTCAATGCCAGACGTCGATCGCGTTGAGTACGGGCTGAAAAAGGTCCATTCGCGCGAATGGCTCGGCTACGTGTGGGTGAACCTCGACGAAAGTCCTCCGAGCTTTGAGGACGACGTCCTGAGCGCCGTCACCGAACGCCTCGGCAGCCTCGACGCCATCGACGGGTACGAGATCGACCGGCTGTCCGCGGGCAGGCGGATCGTCTACGACGTCAAGGCCAACTGGAAGCTGATCATCGAGAACTTCATGGAGTGCTACCACTGCGCGACGATCCACCCCGAGCTCACCGAGGTGCTGCCCGAGTTCGCCGACGGCTACGCGGCCCAGTACTACGTCGGGCACGGCGCCGAGTTCGGCGACGAGATCAGGGGTTTCACCGTCGACGGTGGTGAGGGCCTCGGCAAGCTCACCGCGCTGGACGAGGAGAGGGACCGCAAGTACTACGCCATCACGGTCAAGCCGCAGGTGTTCATCAACCTCGTGCCGGACCACGTCATCCTGCGCCGCATGTACCCGGTGGCCGTCGACAGGACCGTCGTCGAGTGCGACTGGCTCTACGCCAGGGAAGTGGTCGACACCGGCCGTGACGTCTCTCGCTCGGTCGAGTTGTTCCACCGGGTGAACGAACAGGACTTCGAAGCCTGTGAGAGATGCCAGCCCGCGATGGCCTCACGTGCCTACGCGCACGGCGGAGTGCTGGTGCCGTCGGAGCACCACATCGGCGAATTCCACGCGTGGGTGGTCAACAAACTCGAATCAGCCGACTAGGGGATCGACGCATCACCCGTAGCACGCGAAAGCTTGCACAGGTGATGGAGCAGACGGATCTCTTGCTCCCGGACGGGGAGCACGATCTCCTCCGCCGCATCCGGCAACTGGCCGAGCGAGCGGAACGGACGGCGCACAACAGGTCCAACTTCGTGGGACCGCCGCCGTCGCAGGAACACCTGGACATCCTCGCGGAGATCAGAGCGCTCTCCGAGGAGATGACGACCAGTACGAGCACCACGGCAAGACGGGCCGAGGCGTTGCCCCGGCCCGCCAGACCCGCGGACGACCTCATCGTCCCCGGGATGTTGTAACCGTCAGCGGCGCTGGCCGCGGACCATCTTCACGAGACCCTTCATCGTCTCCTCGAGCCCGGAGCCGAACGGGTTGTCGTGCACCAGGTACGTCCACGTCGAGCTGGGGCGCTTCACCCCGGCGTCGGCGAGGTCGTAACCGTCGTCGCTGATCTTGGCCGCCTCGTACTTCTCCCTGGTCAGCTCCCACGACTCCGGCACGATCTTGTTGAACGCCGGGATGGCCTCGCGGTGGAACTCGTCCAGCGGGTTCTGCCGTGCCAGCGCGCGCAGGTGGATGCCCTCGCGCAGGTCCGACAGGAACGTCAGGTGGTGCGTCCACAGGTCGTCGAGGAAGAACAGCGTGATCTTGCGGGCGGCGTCGGCGGCCACCTCGTCGGACACGCCTTCCTTGGGACCGAGCTTCTCGAACGCCGCGTCGGTGCGCAGCACCACGTCGCGGTGCTTGAGCAGCAGGTCGCGCTGGTGCTCGATGAGCTTGTTGTAGCGCCACGTGTTGCGGTGGATCTCCAGGTTCACGCCCTCCGCGACGCGCTGCGCGTGCTCGAAGGTGTGCAGCAGGCCCTTGTCCCGCACCCGGCCGTCGTTGTCCACTTCGGACGGATCCTCGGCGTCCGGTGCGTACTGGGAGATCAGCTCGTCGTGCATCGACGAGAAGAACACCGAACCACCGGGGTCGCCCTGGCGTCCCGCGCGGCCGCGCAGCTGGTCGTCCAGGCGCGACGACGAGTGCCGCCCGGTGCCGATCACGTACAGGCCGCCGAGCTCGGCGATGCGGTCGTGGTCCTCGCCCTCGTGACCGCCGAGGCGGATGTCCGTGCCGCGACCGGCCATCTGCGTGGAGACGGTGATGCGCCGGTACGAGCCGGCGTCGGCGATGATCGACGCCTCCTCCGCGTCGTTCTTCGCGTTCAGCACCACGCACTCGAGGCCCGCGTCGCGCAGCTTGGAGGAGATCCGCTCCGACTCCGCGACGTCGAGCGTGCCGACGAGGATCGGCCGCCCGGTCTCGTGGACGGTCTTGATCTCCTCGACGATCGCGTCTTCCTTCTGCTCCAGCGTCGCGTAGAGCCGGAAGTGCTCGTCGGAGCGGATGTTCTCCTTGTTCGGCGGGATCACGAGCACTTCCAGCTCGTAGAACTCGCGCAGGGTCTCGGCGACGGCGACGGCGGTACCGGTCATGCCGCAGCGCGTGGGGTACCGCGACAGCAGCGCCTGCACCGTCATCGAGTCGAGGATCTCGCCGGACTCGGTCGTCTGCACGTTCTCCTTGGCCTCGACCGCGGCCTGCAGGCCGTCCGGCCACCGCTGCAGCTTCGCGACGCGGCCGCGGGTGTCGTTGATCAGGTGCACCTTGCCGTCGCGCACGATGTAGTCGACGTCCCGGTGCAGCAGCACCTGCGCGTGCAGGGCGACGTTCACCTTCGACAGCGTGGAGGTGACGTGCTCCTGCGAGTACAGGTCGATCTCACCGAGCGCGCGCTCGACGGCCTCGGAGCCGGCGCCGGTGAGGAAGACGTTGCGCTCCTCGTCGTCGATCTCGTAGTGCAGGTTCTGGCGCAGCCGCTTCACCAGGTCGGCGATGACGGGGTCGGCCGCCTCCGAACTGGTCGAGCCGGCCAGCACGAGCGGCACGCGGGCCTCGTCGACGAGCACCGAGTCGGCCTCGTCGATCAGCGCGACCTCCGGCTCCGGCACGATCAGGTTGTCCGGGCTCGTGACGATCCGGTCGCGCAGGATGTCGAACCCGATCTCGCTGACCGGCGCGTACGTGACCTCGCGCTGGTAGGCCTCGCGGCGCTCGTCGGCCTTCGAGCTGCCGTTGATCCAGCCCACGGTGACGCCGAGCAGCCCGTACAGCGGGCCCATCCACTCCGCGTCGCGCTGG
>JASLAV010000781.1 GCA_030146905.1 Lentzea sp.
GGCCCGCCCGCCGGGCACGCACCTGCCGCGGGGCTGGGACGCGTCGCGCACCAGGCACACGTCCCAGTCCTGGCACGTGGCGGGGTCGCCGGTGAACCCTCCCGGGCAGCCGATGGGCGCCTGCCTGAGGTCGGGCAGCAGCGGCGCCGGGTCGGCATGGACCTGCTGGGACGAGACGAGACTGCTCGCGGTGATCGTCAGTGCTGCGATCACCGCGCTGATTCTGCTGACCATGCGGTGTTCTCCTGGATCCGGGATCTCCTGGCTTCGCGCAGGAGGAGGTCCGTCACGGAGCCGGCGAGCTCGACGCTCGAGTTCCAGCTCGTGACGTTCGGGTAGACGTGGGCCGTCGTGGCGAGCAACAGCGGGGTGCCGGGCACCTCGACGGAGGGCCGCTGGGCCAGGTACCCGAGCGGGTACACCGGTTCGACGAACGGCGCCTTGAAGACGCGGACCTCGTCGACGTCGTCCGCGGTGAGCCCGTCGTGGATGCTCAGCAGCTGCTCGGTCCACCGCCGCGCGATGCTGTCGTCGTCCTCGCGGTACAGCGCGGACTCGCGGTCGGTGTAGCGCATGACGTACACGAGGTGCCGGTCGCCGTACCGCTCGGAACCGGCGAGCGGGGTCATCTCGACCACGCCGTCGAAGTCGGTGCCCGACCGCAGCACCGGTGCCCAGTAGTGCCCGGACAACGGCTTGCGGAGGAAGAACAGCGTGTTGACCACACCCTGGTAGGGCAGCCGCACGTCGGGCAGCCTGCGCGCCAGGTCCTCGTCCGCGATGCTCCGCAACGCCGGCAGCGGCACCGTGGAGACCGCACGGCCGGCCTCGATGGTCTCGCCGCCGGCGAGCGTGACGACCACGCGGTCCTGCGTGGCCTCCAGCCGCCGCACGGGAGCCGACGTGCGGACCTCGCCGCCACCCGCCTCGATGGACGCGCGCAGGGCGTCGATCACGCTCTTGTAGCCACCGGCGGGGTAGCCGCGGACGGACTCGTTGCTCTCCCTGCCGAGCCGCTGCCACACGTACAGGGCCGGTACGTCGCCGAAGGCGGAGCCGAACTTGGCGCCGAACATCGGTGCGAGCAGCAGGTTCCAGACCTTGTCGCCGTACAGGCCGCGCAACCAGTCCTCCGTGCGCATCCGGTCGAGGTCCTTGCCCTCGCCGAGCCGGCGCAGCAGCAGGGAGACCACGCCGAACCGGATCCGGTCGACGAGCCCCAGCGGACGGAACCGCAGCAGGTCCAGCGCAGAGTTGAACGAGCGGTGGACGCCGTCGACGACCATGCCCATCCTGGTGGGCCGCCAGCCGACGCTCTCGCGCAGCCCCACCTCGTCCAGCAGCGCGAGCAGGGCCGAGTCGGTCGGCATCACGCAGTGGTAGAAGCGTTCGACCCACTGGTCGCGCGAGGAGAAGAACGTCCCGAGGCCGCCGAGCTGGTCGCCGCCTTCGAGCAGCGTCACCGGCAGCCCCTCGCGGACGAGCCGGTGCGCGGTGGCGAGGCCGCAGATGCCCCCGCCGATCACGACGACGCGATCGGGCATCAGATCTTCTTGACCGGGACGGGCGTGAGCCGGTCACGCGTGAGCAGCAGCAGGTACTGCCTCAGCGTCCTGCCGAGCCTGAGCTTGCTGGCGCCCGGCTTGCGGTCGTAGCGCAGCTTCAGCGGGATCTCGCTCACGACGGGGCCGCAGTGGCGGAGCTTCATCAGCAGCTCGACCATGCACGCGAACCCGCGCTCCTCGACCAGCCGTTCGCCCCAGTGCGCGGCGGCGCGGCTGAGCAGGCCCACCCGGTAGGCGCGGAACCCGCTGGTGAAGTCCTGGACGCCGTCGACCTTGAGCGCCCTGCCGAGCACGACGGCGGCGCCGCGGGAGAGCAACCTGCGAAAGCGCGGCGCGGTCGAGTCGTCGCCGCCTTCGACGAAGCGCGAGCAGATCACGATGTCCGCTCCTGCCGCGATCTCCCGCAGCAGTGCGGGAATCACGTCGGGGTCGTGCGTGTCGTCGGCGTCCATGACGATCGCGACGTGGTCCGCCGACGCTTCCGCGAGCACCGCCCGCAGTCCTGACTGGACGGCCTGGCCGAGCCCGAGGTTCACCGGGTGGCGCACCAGCCGGACGTCGAGGCCCCGCACACCGGCCGCGCAGTCGCCGGTGCCGTCGGACGACCCGTCGTCGACCACCCAGACGGTGATCCGGTCGGCGATCTCCACGTCGGCGACGCGGCGCAGCAACCGGGGCAGCGCGGCCGCCTCGTTGTAGGCGGGGAGGACGAGGTGCACATCGCCGCACGTGCGGATCGGGTCCTGCACGGTCGTGACGGCACCCTCGGCTGAATGCCGGGTGCCGTGTTCGTCGACTCTCACTCAATGCCCCCTCTTCGGTGGCTCGCGGTTGGTGGCGTGAATTATTGACACGACGTGCTAAAGCTTTTGAGCCGACCCTGGGCCACTTCAGGGCGGGTAGCACCTCGAAACCTCACCAACTGCGTTCAGCGGGACACTGAAGAGGGAATATTGATACCCGAAGAGATGATCTTTCGCAGCACATTCACTCTTTCGCGCAACAATGCGGTCAACAATCCTTCGATCGGATGATCTTCCATGAGGCGAATCTCGGCGGTTGCCGTTCCGGCCGCACCACTTCCCGCGCGCGAGGCTGAGCCCAGACGGCCACCGCGGCCGGGCGCGCACCCGGCCAGGGACCGCCGGGACCTGCTCAGCCGGGTGAACGCCGTGGCCGTCCTGCTG
The DNA here is from genome assembly GCA_030146905.1 of Lentzea sp. Next base: position 2,753 of record JASLAV010000781.1, read on the forward strand.
GTCCTCGTCGACTGCGCGACGCTCGTGGCGGTGTGCCTGGACCGCGGCGTCGGCTGGGTCTGGGGCGGCGCGGTCGCGGTGGCGGTGCTCACGATCAGGGGCGCGTGGCGGCTCTACCGCAGGCGGCTGTGGCTGTCGTGGCTGCAGGACCTGCCGCGCTCCGCGGCGAGCACGGCGCTGGCGTTCGCGCTGCTCACCGGCATCGGCCTGGTCAGCGGTGCCCCTGCGGCCGGACTCGCGGCCGCGCAGTGGGCGATGATCGCGTTCGCGCTGGTCATCGAGCCGATCAGGTGGTGCGTGTTCTGGTTCGGCCGGTGGTGCCGCAAGCGGTTCGACCGCTGCGACCGCACGATCATCGTCGGCGCCGGCCAGGTCGGGGTGAACCTCGCGACCACCATGCTGGAGCACCCGGAGTTCGGCCTGCGGCCCGTCGCGTTCGCCGACTCCGGCCCGGACCCCGACCGCCAGCCGCCGTTGCTGGAGATCGTCGACGGCGACCTGGCCGACGCGATCGTGCGGCTGCGCGCGGGCACCGTGGTCCTCGCGTTCTCGCACACCCGCGAGTCGCGGCTGGTCGAGGCCGCGATCACCGCCCACCGGATGGGCTGCTCGACGCTGGTCGTGCCCCGCATGTACGAGCTGCACCCCGACGGGCCCGGCATCGAACGGCTGCGCAGCTACCCGCTGATGCGCCTCGGCACCGCGCCGACCAGCAGGCCCACCTGGTGGGTCAAGCGCGCGGCCGACCTGGTGCTCGCGGCGATCGCGCTGGTCGTGTTGTCGCCGGTCATCGGCCTGTGCGCGCTCGCGGTGCTGGTCGAGAGCGGCAGGCCGCTCTTCTTCCGGCAGGTCCGCGTCGGCATGGACGACCGCACGTTCGTCCTCTACAAGATCCGCAGCGTCCGGCAGTCGGGCGAGGACGACTCGCAGGTGAAGTGGTCGGTCGTGGGCGACGCCAGGGTCGGCCCGGTCGGCCGGTTCCTGCGGCGCACGTCGCTGGACGAACTGCCCCAGCTGTGGAACGTCCTGCGCGGCGACATGTGCGTTGTCGGACCGCGGCCGGAACGACCGGGTTTCGTTCGCGAGTTCTCCGCTATTCACGAGCTATATTGGGCTCGCCACCGCGTTCCGACCGGCCTGACGGGGCTCGCTCAGGTGCACGGGTTGCGGGGTGACACCTCGATTGCCGACAGGTCTCGGTACGACAACTACTACATCGCGAATTGGTCGCTGTGGCTCGACCTGAGGATTCTACTGATGACAGCGGGTGAGTTGTGTTGCCGGAGAAATCGCTGATACGGCGATTCGCAGTTGTCGTTCTCGTGCTCCTTTCGAGCGCGTGCACGATGAGCATGGCCACCGAGCCCGTCGTCACGGCGCCGGCGCCCAAACCGCTGGCGCCGTGCGCGTGGTGGTACGCCATCGGCGACTCGCCGACCGCGTGGGAGATCAAGACCGCCGCCAAGAACTACGACGTGGTCGTGCTCAACGCGTGGGAGACGGCGCACATGCGCAAGCTCCACGAGCTGAACCCCGAGGTGAAGGTCCTCGTCTACAAGGACTTCTCCAGCGTGCGCAGCTACCCCGGCGCCGTCGAGGGCAAACGCGACGCCAAGTACCTGCCCACCGGCATCGGGTACTTCGCGGCGGAGAAGCAGCACCCCGAGTGGTTCGCCACCAGCACGGCGGGAAAGCGCGTCGAGTGGAGCGGCTACCCGCTGCACTGGCAGACGACGGTGTGGGACCCGGCCTACCAGAAGGCGTGGGCGGACGCGGTCGTCGGCGAGGTGCTGCGCGAGGGCTGGGACGGCGTGCTGGCGGACAACGACTTCAGCTCGCTCAAGTACTACTCGTCGGCGGTGCTCGCCGGCACCGCCGACGCCGAGGAGACGGACCGGCTGCTGCGCGAGGGCCTCGACGGCATGCTCCAACGCGTCGGTGACGCCCTGGAGAAGTCGGGGAAGATGCTGGTGCCCAACGTGTCGGAGTCCCAGCTGACACCGGGCAGGTGGGCGGCGCACTCGCGGTACGCGGGCGCGATGGAGGAGAACTTCGGCCTGCGCGGCGACAACGGCGCCGGTGAGCTGATCACGTTCCAGGGCAACCAGTTCAAGGAGCAGCGCGCCCAGGCCGCGCTCGGCGAGTCCTGGTTGCTGCTGATCACGCACACGAAGTCCGAGCAGGAGGAGCGCGTCGGGTACGCCTCCGCCGCGCTGCTCGCGAGCCCCCACACGTGCTGGACGAGGGCCAACCCCGACTACAAGAGCCCGTACTGGTCGCTGTACCAGGACGCCCGGCTCGGCGAGGCGGTCGAGGCGGCCGTCCGCCTGCCGAGCGGGGTGTGGACGCGGCGCTACAGCAACGGCTGGGTGGCGGTGAACCCGACGAAGACCTCGGCGCTGCTCACCCCGCCGACGGGTCTGGTGACGATGCGGGGCCAGCAGGTCCCGAGCCAGCTGGACCTGCCGCCCGCGGACGCCGCGGTGCTGGTCAACGCTCCGAGGTGGTGAGCTTGCGGTAGAGGTCGAGGTGGCGTCGCGCGCAGACCTCCGCGGTGAACCGCTCCCGTGCCCGCGTCGCCAGCCTCGCTCCCGTGCCACCGGGATCGGGTGCGGCGAAGAGGTCCCGCAGCCGCGCGGCGAGCGCGCTCACGTCACCGGGCCGCGGGCAGTCCTCGCCGGGAACGCCCAGCATGTCCGCCACGCCACCGGTGTCCGTCGCGAGCACCGGCTTGCCCGCCGCCATGGCCTCCGCGATCACGAGCGGCTGCTGTTCCATCGTGGACGGCAGCACCAGGGCGTCGTGCCCCAGCAGCAACGCGGGCACGTCGGACCGGAAGCCGAGGAACCGCACGCGGTCGCCGAGCCCCCTCCTGGTGACCCTGCCCTCCGCCTGCATCCTCTGTGGACCGTCGCCGACGACCGTGAGGGTCGCGTCCTGCGGCATCGTGGTCTCCAGCGCGTCCAGCAGGGTGAGCAGGCCTTTGCGCTCGACCAGCAGGCCCACGAAGATCAGGTGGCGGACGGGTCCCACCGGCGGGTTCGAGGCGCCGACGTCGACGCAGTTGTCGATGTGGGTCATGCGGTGCGGTGGCACGTACAGCCTGTCGCGCAGGAACCGCCCCATCTCCCTGGCGGGCACGACCGTCCGGTGCACGACACGGGCGACCGCGGCGTCGGCGGCCAGCACCGCCCGCGTGTACGCCGGCGGCGGGGTCGCGCCCCGCACCCCGCGGAACCACGGCTCGTCCACGTCGTCGGGCACGCCGTGGTAGGTGTGCACGATCTTGGTCCCGGTGGTCGCGAGGCCCGCGCTCACCAGTCCCGACCGCCTGTCCTGGGCGTGCACGACGTCCGGCCGCCACGACCGGAGCGCGGCGCGGGCCAGTCGTGCGGCGCGCACGTCCCCCTTGCGCGGGACGAGGATCTCCTCGAAGAACGGGTCGATCAGCTCACCGCCCCTGCGGGGGCGTGGGCCGAAGACGCGCACGTCGGCGTCGTCCGTCTTGGCCAGGGCGGCGGCCAGGCGCACGGTGACGTCCACCGGGCCACCGCTGTCCTGTGTGAGCAGGTAGGCGATCCGTGTCATCGTCGTCCTTCCACCAGCTTCTCGGTGAGGGTCGTGATCTGGGCGGTCATGCGGCCGCGGTCGAACAGCGCTTCGGCGCGAACCCTGCCGCGCTTGCCCTCCGCCGCCGCCAGTTCGGGGTCCGCGAGTCTGAGTGCAATCGCTTGCGCGAGTGCGGTCGTGTCCTGCGCCGGTACGACTTCGCCCGCGTCGCCGAGGCTCTGCCGCACGCCTTCGACGTCGAACGCGACCACGGAACGTCCACAGGCCATGGCTTCCAGCGGAACCAATGCCATGCCCTCGGCACGTGAAGGCAGGACCACGACATCCGCTCGCGCGTAGAAGTCGGCCGGTGTGTCGCTGTGGCCGTGCCAGTGGACGTTGCGGTGCTCGTCGGCCTTGAGCGCCTCGGCCATCGGGCCGTCACCCACCAGCAGGAGCCGGGCGTCCCGCACCCGGTCGAGCACCAGCGGCCAGGCCCGCAGCAGCAGGTCCTGGCCCTTCTGGTGGGCCAGCCGTCCGACGCAGACCGCGGTCGGGACGTCGTCGTCCTTGTGCCGCGGGTACAGGCGTTGCGTGTCGACGCCGTTGCAGACGACCTCGGCCGGTGCGGTCACCCCTGCCGCGCGACCGGCGGCGAGCTCGTCGTCGCTGACGCAGACGAGCAGGTGGGTCCAGCGGGAGGCTCGTGCCTCCCAGAACCTGCACGCCCGGCTCAGCAGGCCTTGGGCGATCCGGAACGACCACAGGTGCGGCTGGAACAGCGTGGGGACGCGGCCGCGGAGAACGAGTCTGGCCAGTCCCGCCTTGGAACTGTGCAGGTGCACCAGGTCCGGCCGGAGTTCGCGCAGGGCCTCGCTCAGCGCCCTCAGCTCCAGCGCGGTGCGGGGACCGGGAGAGCGCGTCGCGTGCCAGGGGAGCACGGGGATCCCGGCGTCACGGGCCCGTCCGGCGAGCCAGCCCGTCGGCGGGCAGGCGATGTGCACGTCCCATCCGCGCTGCTTCTGGGCCCGTGCCAGGTCCAGCACCACCACCGCGACCCCGGCCTCGACAGGCTGCGTCACGTGGACGATCTTCACGCGCGCTCCCGTGGTCCGATGAGGACGGTGCGGTTCAGCGGCAGGACGACGGCGCAGTAGGCGGCGGCCAGCACCAGCCCGGTGACGACGAGGCCCGCGACACCGGTGGCATCGGGGAGGACCTTGCTCAGGCCGAGGCTGATGAGCCCGCCACCGGCGATCGCGGCGGCCGGCCTGGCGAGCCGGGGGAGCGCGAGACCGTTGCGGGCCAGCACCAGCCAGGTGACCGGGACCAGCAGCCACACCACGGCCACCTGCGTGAGTGCGACCGCTCCCGGACCGCGCGAGGTCGTGAACACCAGTGCGGTCAGCAGCGAGACGAGGTGGGCGGCTTCGAGGGCGAGGTACTGCCGGGCGTGCCCGGCGGCCCTGATCACCTGGTACCAGACGTGCAGCAGGCTCAGCCCGAGCCCGTAGCCGCACAGCAGGACCAGGATCCCGGCCGCGTCCGCCCACTGCTCGCCCAGCACGACGACGCCGTCCGCCAGCAGGGCCACGACGACGTACAGGCCGCCGGTGATCACCGCGGTCGCGACGGTGAACCGGTGCAGGGTCGCGGGAAGCCGGTCGGTGTGTCCACTTCGGACCAGGTCGGCGCAGATCGGGAAGAGCACACCGCCCAGGACGACCGCCACCATGATGTACGGCACCCAGGCGATCCGGAACGCGAGCGAGTAACCGCCGAGGGCCTCGGGACCGAGCACGTGCCCGATCGCGAGGTAGTCGACGTTGATCAGCAGCACGGCGATGAGGGCACCGGGGCCGACCACCGCCATCCACCGCACCGCCTCCGCCGCGCTGTCGCGGTCCCAGGTGGGGCGGATGCGCGCGCCTGCGACGACCGCGAGCACCGGTTGCGCGACCGCCGTGCACAGCAGGCCGATCACCAGCGCCGTGGGGCCGGTTCCCCGCACGGCCAGCGCGACGGTCACCGCGGCACCGAGGAGCATGCCGCCGGCGTCGGGCAGCATCCGGCGGCGGAAGTCGAGGTCGCGGTGCATCAACGCCATCTGCACACCGCCCGCCGCCGTGAACGGCAGGGTGAGCGCCGCGAGCCGCAGCATGTGCGCCGCCCCGGGAGCGCCGAGCGCGGTGGCGATCGGGTGTGCCGCGATGATCACCACGGCGGCCAGGACGGCGCCGGCACCGACGCTCAGGGTGAGGACGGTGCCGGCGAGCAGGAGCGGGTCCCGCCCGGTGCGGCTGACGACGTCGTAGACGCCCATCGCCTGGACCACCTGGCCGATGTTCACCACCGAGACGACCAGCGCGACCGCGCCCAGGTCGGCCTCCGTGAGGAACACCGCGAGCGCCAGCGTCACCACGATCTGGCTGCTCTTGCTCACCAGGTTGACCGCGAACAGCCAGAGCGAGCCCCGCACCGCCACGTCCGTCACGGGGTGCGCCGCGTGTGCCGGACCGCGAAGACGACGAGCACGACCCAGGCGGCGACGACGGCCAGACCGTCCAGCGTGACGCTCGCCCGTGTCCCGAACAGGTTCCTCACCGCCGTGTCGACGAAGTACAGGTGGGCGAACGGGATCGCGAGCAGCACCGCGGCGAAGCCCGCCCACCGCCAGTGGCTCTCCTCGCGGCGCCGCCAGCACACGACCGCCAGTGCGACGAGGGCGGGAACCGCGATCAGCACGTCGCCGGGCTGGTGCACCAGCGCGACCACGATGCCGAGGCACGTCAGCACGTCCGCGACCTCGGACCCGCCGGTGGTCCGGTCGAGCCTGCGCGCCAGGAGCGCGGTCACCGCGAGGACTCCGCACAGCGCCAGCAGTTCCGCCGCCGGTGGCAGCCAGCCGGTCGTGCGGAAGAACACCGCCGGGAGGTCGATGCGTTGCGCGGTCATCGAGTCGACCGCGCCGTACCCGGTGTGGCTCGCCCACGCGAGGTTGCGGGAGATCACGTCGAGGAACTCGCCGATGCCGCCGCCTCGGACGACGAGCAGCGCGGCCACGGGAAGGCTGGCGGCGGCGGCGATCGCGGTGCCCCTGAGCGCGACCTTCCTGTCACCGCGCACGAACAGCACCACCGCCAGCGGCAACCCGAACTGGGGCTTGAGCCACGCCAGCGCCAGCGCGGCCGACGCCCAGCCGGGGTTCGACGTGCGCAGCAGCAACGCGCCGGCCACGCTGACCGCGATCAGCGGGTTGACCTGGCCGATGTACATCTGCGCCTTGCCGGCCTGGCTCGTCACCAGCAGCGTGCCGATCACGACGGTGCCGGCGAGAAGGGGCAGTCGCGCACCCCGCGCCGCCATCACGGCGAGACCGATCAGCAGCACCAGGCACGCCAGCGCGAACGCCACCGCGCCGACGCGGTAGTCCGGCAGCGCGAACGGCATGTGCAGGACGAGGTGGTAGGGCTGGTAGAGGTTGAAGTTCTGGCGCACCGGCCAGTGGTCGAACATCACGGCGGGGTCGTAGGGGTTGCCGCCGCCCATGAACTCGCGGATCGGGAAGTACAGCGCGTCCCGGAAGTCCTGCATGCGCTCTTCCGGCAGGTTCCCCTCGGTCGGGAGGGGAACCTCCCACGACGGCCGCAGCGCGCGGAAGGCGCTCGCGGCACCGGCGAGGGCGACGAGCCCCACCAGGATCGTCCTGGCGAGACCGGAGCGGTGGGTCGTGGTGATCACGCCAGCACCACCGCCACGACGACGGACGAC
>JASLAV010000788.1 GCA_030146905.1 Lentzea sp.
CTGGATAGCGGTCGACGGTAAAGCAAGCACCCGCGACGTCGTCGACGGCCCTTTGACAGTCACACGACAACGCTTACCCGGTTCACAGGCGGACGGAGAATCGGTTCACGACCTCACCTATCCGGCCGAGCAGCCTGTCGGTCTCTGCTCGCCAGCGGGCGGACTCTACGCTGTGTCCCCACGGCCACCGCTTGATCATCTGATGTCGACACAACGGACGAGGATCAGGCGGTGGCCGTGCCATGTCCGAGACCGCCACGCCAGGCAAGATCACGGCCTACGGCTGGAGTATTAGGAACGGACCCGGTCCGCGGGCGCGGTCCAGCCGGTGGAGCGGATCCACTCGGCCAGGTCCCAGGTGGTCGGCTCGATCGCCCGCACCGCTGCGAGGTCCGACGGGTATTCGGACGCCTTGGCGAACTGGCGGAACATCGCCTTGTCGAGGTCGTTGCCGAGGACGCTCAGTGGCAGGGCCTCGTAGCGAGACGGTAGCTCGGCGCGCGCGCCGAACGCGGCGGCGATCTGGGGGCCCGTCAGCTCGTCGCCGATGACCTCGATGGCTCCGCCGGGCACGTCCGCGGTGTCGAGCAGGATCGCGGCGGCGACCTGGCCGATGTCCTTGATCGAGATCATCTTCAGGGCGACGTCGTCCGGCAGCGGCAGCCTCAGCACGATCGTTCCGTCCTCCAGGCTCGGCGCCATCACGGTCGCGAAGTTCTCCATGAAGGCGGTCGAGCGAACCATCGTGGCCCTCAGGCCGGAAAGCTTCAGGTATTCCTCGATCCGGTGCTTCGAGTCGTGGTGCGGCACGCCCGTTTCGCGATCCGCCCCGCTGACCGAGTTGAACACGACGTGCGGCACGCGCGCCGCGGCCGCCGCATCGACGAGGGCGGTGCCCACCCGGACCTCCTCCTCGACCTCCTCGAGGCTGTTCGCCTCCGGGGTCATGAAGTAGAACGCGTCGACCGCCTCCAGCGCGGCGACCGTTGACGCCGGGTCGTCGATCCGGACGGTCGCCAGCTCGACGCCTCGGGTGGCCAGGGCTTGCGCTCGATCGGACTCGGGGGTGCGGACGAGGGCCCGCACCCGCGCTCCTCGGGCCAGGAGCGCGTCGACGACCGCCCCGCCCTGCTGTCCCGTCGCACCGAAGACCGCGATCGCACCGCTTTCCCGCCTGACCATGTCGTCACCTCTCGCTAGGGCATGGCACGAACCCCGACTGGTTCATGCCATGAACAATACTAGTTCATGGCATGAACTGATGCCAGGCACGAGGGTGCCCAGGAGGACTGCGCGGTGTGTCAGGACGAGGTGGACGCCGGGACGCCCGACGCGTCCACGATGGCGGTGGCCAGGCGTTCGAGGTCGCGCTGGTCGTCGGCGTCGAGGTTCTCCGCGATGTCGGGCAGGCGCTTGGTGGTCTCGGCGAACACCGCCTCGGCGAGCACCTTCCCCGTGGGCGTCACGCTGAGCATGATGACCCGCCGGTCCTGCTCCGAACTCGCTCGGCTGACCAGGTGGCGCCGCTCGGTGCGGTCGACGAGCTGGCTCAGCGCGTTCTTGGTCATGCCGAGCGAGGCGGCGAGGTACGCCATCTGCTTCGGCTTGTCCTTGATCGCGCACAGCAGCGTGGCCTGCAGGGAGGTCAGGTCGTACTCGGCGCAGATCTGCGCGTACCTGCGCTGGATCAGGACCGAGAGCCAGAAGAGCTTGTCGCCGTAGTCCACGCCCGCCGCCCCCCGTCTGGTGCCGAACGCCCAGTCTACCGACGCCGACCGGCTTGCCCGACCGTCCAGCTGCCAGTGGAATCCGCCTTGCCCGGCCTGGAGTGCCGCGACCAAGCGACACCCACTCGCTATGACGATCTGCGCTGGAGTGCTGGATCACCTGTACCGGTGGTGATTTCTCCACCGGGTTACAAGAAAGCCCGCGGTACCCGTTGGGTGCACTCGCAAAACTTTGACTTCATACCTGTGTCATGTTCATGTGGTGTCACGAGATCAGCACTTCTCGACACAGGGGAAATGATGAAGTTCATTTCAGCGGTGGTCACCGCAGTTCTCGCGTTCACGCTCGTCGGAGCGCCCTCGGCGTCCGCGGTGCAGGTCGAGCAGGTCGGTCAGGTCGAGCGGGTCAGCAGGACGGAGTTGCTGCAACGCGCGGCGACGTGGTTGACGGCGAACAACGGCGACCGGGTGCCGTACAGCATGGAGAAGTACTGGACGGACGGTTATCGGCAGGACTGCTCCGGATTCGTGTCGATGGCCGCGAAACTCGGGAATGTGAATCCACTGGGCGGCCCGAACACCGAGGCGCTGGCCAAGCCCGCCTACACGGTGCCGGTGAGGATCGCAGACATGAAACCGGGCGACATCCTGATCGACCCGGTGGACGAGCCGGGCTCCGACTTCCGGCACGTGGTGATCTTCGAGAAGTGGACGAAGGCGGACCGCTCGGAGTACATGGCCTACGAGCAGCGCGGCAGCTTCGGCACCGACCACCGCGCGCTCACGTACGGCCTGGAACCGAACAGCAAGTACCAGCCCTACCGGCTCAGGAACGTGACCGGCTGAGCGAACGCGACCGGATGAGCCCGATCACGGCGAAGACGCCGACGAACACGCCCGTGGACAGGATCTGTCCGCGGGCCTGGTCGTCGAGCAGCATCAGCACGACGACGGCGACGATCACCGCCAGCGCGGCCCAGGACAGGTAGGGGTAGCCCCACATCGGCACCGCGGGGTCGGGTGTGGTGCGGCGCATCCGGATCTGGGAGATCGCCACGAACGCCCAGACGATCAGGAGCGCCGAGCCGACGGCGTTGAGCAGCACCAGGAACACGGTGTCCGGCCACAGGTAGTTGAGCAGCACGGAGAAGAAGCCGAACGCCGTGGACGCCAGCACGGCGTTGCGGGGGACGCCGTTCCTCTTGTCCAGCAGGGCTTTGGGCGCCTCGCCGCGTTCGGCGAGGGAACTGAGCATGCGGGCGGCGCCGTAGAGGGTGGCGTTGATGGCGCTCAGCAGCGCCACGAAGATGACGACGTTCATGATCTGCCCGGCCGCGGGGACGCCGATCCGGTCGAGCACCGCGACGTACGGGCTGGCGCCGACCTCGGAGTCGTTCCACGGCAACAGGGTCACGACCACGGCCATGGAGCCGAGGTAGAACACGAGCAGCCGCGTCATCGACGTCCGGACGGCCTTCCTGACGGCGTGCTGCGGGTTCTCGGCGTCCGCGGCGGCGATCGTGACGACCTCCAGGCCGCCGAACGCGAACACCGTCACCATGAAGCCGGCGACGACACCGCCCCAGCCGTGGGGGAGGAAGTCGCTCAGGTTGGTGAGACCCGGCGAGACGACGCCGGGCAGCAGGCCCGCGATGGCCGCGACGCCGAGTGCGAGGAACAGCACGATCGCGGCGACCTTGAGGCCCGCGAACCAGAACTCGAACTCGCCGAAGTTGCGGACGTCGGCCAGGTTCACCGCGGTGAGCGCGGCCATGAAGAGCAGCACCCAGGCCCACTGCGGCACGGCCGGGACCCACCCCGAGGCGATCTTGGCGGCCCCCGTCGCCTCGACGGCGAGCACCACGCCCACCGCCGACCAGTAGACCCAGCCGACCGTGAAACCTGCCCACGGTCCGATCGCCTTCTCGGCGTGGACGGAGAACGCGCCGCCGCT